>JAFGPJ010000319.1 GCA_016936275.1 Sedimentisphaerales bacterium | reverse complement strand
GAGCTTGTCCAGAAATTAGAGCCGGCAGGCGTTGGTGCGCGTGACCTGAAGGAATGCCTGCTTATCCAGATGGCACAGATTGGCGAAGACATGAGCTTCGAGACCCGCCTGGTCACCGAGTATATGAACGAGCTGCTGGACAATCATTTGCCGGAAATAGCCAAAAAAATGAATTGCAGTATCGAAACAATTAATCATGCTATCGAGCGTATGAGCAAGCTCGACACCTCGCCGGGCCTGCAAATCGGCAGGGAACGAAACCATCCTATCACACCCGATGTCATTGTCGAATCGTCGGAGAATGAAGGCCAGTATTCTGTAAGATTGGCCGATTCCGGCCTGCCGTACTTAAGAATTAATGACTATTACGCTAAAATGGCGAAAGATGAAAAGGTCGGAGAGAAAACGAGAAAGTTTTTGCAGAACAATATGCGCTCCGCTCAATGGATAATAGATGCGATCGAGCAGCGAAGGAATACTTTGCTGAAAGTAACACAAGCCATCGTAAAATATCAGACGGACTTTTTCGAGAAAGGCCAGCTTCATCTTCGGCCGCTGCCGATGTCGAAAGTAGCGGATGAGGTCGGAGTGCATCTGGCTACCGTTTCGCGGGCCGTCTCCGGAAAATACGTTCAGTGCCCCTGGGGGGTTTTGCCGCTGCGTAAATTTTTCAGCGGCGGCATAGAAGACGTCAACGGCCATGCACATAGCTGGGAAGCCATCAGGGCCAAACTCCAGCAGATTATCGATGAAGAGAACAAAACAAAACCTTTAAGCGATGACCAGATACGTAAGAAATTGGCTGATGCAGGGATAGAAAATCTGGCCAGACGCACGGTCGCAAAATACCGCAAGCTCCTGAACATCCCCGCAGCAAGGTTCAGAAAAAAATATTAATCACTATAATTTTTTTATTTGACATTTTCGTATTTTAGCGGATACTAAAATAAATGTACGGCAATAAAGATAATAGGAATACAACAATGCTATTCCGCGCGCTGTCGCTTGAAAGCCGCCTAAGAATCGTACAACTGCTCTCGCAGCGCAGTCTTTGCGTCGGGGCAATCTCGAACCTGCTTGGTATCTCGCCTGGGGCCGTTTCCCAGCACTTGCGAGTGCTCAAAGATACCGGCCTGGTGAGAGCGGAGCGGCGGGGTTATTTCATTCACTATACCGTCGCTCCGGACGCGGCGGCGCTATGCGCAACAGCAATAGAGTCAACGTTTGGCTCAAGGAGAGGGTCCAAGCAATGTGCTACTGAAAAACCATATGCCAAGGACAAAAAGGAAATAAAAAATCTTGATAAATGGAGTTGACTATGGGACGAACTCATCACTTCTCATTCGCTGGCGATTCCTGGATGATCGCTCTGATTGCAGCAGCTTTAATCTTGCTTGTGGCCGTCATCTTGTGGCTGATTCATCGACGGACAATAATGTCTGACGGATTGACGCCTCTCGAACATAAAAAGCTTTCCCGTTTGGAACGCGAGATTCTTGCCATGCTGCGTCAGAATGGCGGCCCAATGATTCAAAGTGAAATCATCGATGTGCTTCCGGGCAACCTCCAGGATTTAGCCGAGATCATCAAATCCATGGAGGACAAGAGACTGATAGATCGTAAATGGATGCCGGAAAAGGACAGCTACATTGTTACGCCGCACGGGTAACAGCCCGGCATAAGCATTAAGCACTCTATAGAAAAGAATGACCATGATGAACAAGAGCGAAGCAATCGAGGTGAGCGGACTTACCAAGCGTTTCGGCCAGGTTACGGCCGTTGATTCCGTCACATTCAGTATCCACCAGGGCGAGCTGTTCGGTTTTCTCGGTCCAAACGGTGCCGGCAAGACCACGACGATCAACATCCTCACCGGCCTTGCTCGTCCAGACGCCGGCGAAATTCACATATCGGGCATAGACTGCACAGTCAATCCGAAAGCGGCTCAACATTTAATAGGCGTCGTCCCGGATGAGAGTAATCTCTATCCCGAACTGACCGGCCTGGAAAACCTGTGCTTTTGCGCATCACTGTACGGGATGCGCAAGAAGCCTCGTCAATCCCGTGCTCGGGAGCTTCTGGATACTTTTGGTCTGACGGAGGCCGCCGGACGCAAGTTTGCCGGCTATTCCAGGGGAATGAAACGCAAACTGGTCATCGCCGCCGGCATCATACACAACCCGAAAATCCTGTTCCTGGACGAACCGACCACGGGCATTGATGTCGCCAGCGCCCGCCAGATTCGCCAGCTAATCGCTGACCTCAACGGTGCAGGGACGACTATTTTCCTGACCACGCACTACATCGAAGAAGCCGAAAGGCTGTGTCAGCGCATCGCCTTTATTGTCAGAGGTCGGATCGTACGCATCGACGCAGTCGAGGACATGATGCGGCTGACGGAAGGACGCCACGTCGTGCAGTTCGCCGTTTCCAACAACGTCGCCGGACTGTGCGAGCAGGTCGCGGCTGAATTTCCGAACCTTCAATGCCATGCGGTCACCGGTGGCGGGATTCGAGTCGAGTCGTCCGAGCCTGTACGAGTCGGCCCGCTGGTGCGGCTGCTGGAGGATCACGGCGCGGAGGTGTCCGAGGCCCGAAAGGTCCGGCCGTCGCTGGAGGATGTGTTCGTCGAGGTCACCGGCATCGAGGCCGGTGCAATGAAGCAGGAAAAGGAAAAGGCCAAGAAGGGAGGCGGCGCATGAAAGCGTGGATCGCATTCTGGAATATTCTGGCAAAAGACATACGGTCCTACTACCTCAAGCCGCCGAATATCAGTTGGGGCTTGATCTTCCCTTTGGCCTGGGCAGCGATGTTCTTTATCCGCTCCGGATCGGGGCTGGACAGCATACGCGCCCTGCTGCCGGGCGTGATCGGCGTGTCGGTCCTGTTCGGCACGACGAGCCTGCTTTCCGTCACCGTGACTTTCGAGAAGAAAGGCCGCTCGTTCGAGCGGCTGCTGCTGGCTCCTATCCCACTGGAGCTGCTAATGCTTGCCAAGACGGGCGGCGCGATATTATTCGGTATAGCCAATGCCTTTGTCCCGATGATTATGGCGTCGTTCCTGACGGACCTGACCGGCGTCAACTGGCTGACGCTACTACCGGCTGTGATTCTCATTGCCGTTAGCTCGACGTTTCTGGGTCTGTTCATAGCAGTCTCGGTCAGTGAAGTATTCGAGGCCCAAACGTTCTCCAATTTCTTCCGCTTTCCGATGCTGTTCCTGTGTGGCCTATTCTTTCCAATCGAACAACTCCCCATCTGGCTGCGCCCACTGTCGTATGTCCTGCCGCTGACTTATGGGGCCGACATACTGCATGAGTCGTTTGACGGGGCTGCCAGTCTGCCCGTCTGGCTCGATCTGCTTGTACTGGCTGGTTTCTGCATGGGTCTTTTCTTGCTGAGCCTGCATAATATCAAGCGAAAGTGGATCATGTGAACATTATCCGGCCGCGTTGATTGGCAGATTATCATCTGCAAGAAAGTCGGTCAAAATCGCAAAACGCATAAAAATCTGATGAACATAAAACAGGCTGTACAAGTCAGTTAACGCATCAATAGTCGTAGTCGTATTGTCAAATAAACTTTTTTTGGGCATTTTTTTCTTGACGAATAGAATTTTTCAGTTTATAATGCTTCGATATATGGCGAAGTAAGGAAGTATATATGCGTAACATTATGAATATTACAAAAGCTTTGTCGGATGAAAACAGAGTCCGGGCCTTAATGATACTCCGCCATGGTGAGCTTTGTGTGTGCCAACTGATTCAACTGCTCGGACTGGCTCCGTCAACGGTCTCGAAACATATGTCCATTTTGTATCAGGCCGGTCTGGTTAACGCCAGAAAGCAGGGGCGATGGAACTATTATCGGCTTGCCGATGGGGATGCGCCCGAGTACGTCCTCCAAGCTATTAAATGGGTCCAGGATTCCGCAGGCAAGGACAAGCGAATAGTCCAGGATGCTAAACAAGTTAAACGTGTCTGCAGAATGGACATGCGAGAGCTATGCGGTTGTTACGAGAGGACAAAACCAGCGAACAGTAACCCATCGGCATAAAAAAGGGAAATGAGCGGGGCGCTCAGAAAAACAACTGAGAAAGACAATCTGTTGTCGCAACACTACCATTAAGGAGTTAATAAGATATGGAAACAGAAAGAAAGAAAAAAAGTTTGTGGGAAACAATGTGGGAATCTATGACCAAGACCGGCGGCTGCTGCGGCGGCGGAGGAAGCTGCTGCGGCCCTTCAAATGAAGATGACAAAAAAAACAGTGAGAAGAAAGATGCAGAAGAATCTGACAGAAAATAGTAATGTTAAGGTTTCCAAATACAGGGAAATAGCTGTACTTAGCTTAGTTCCGTGTGCTGTTGGCATTCTAATTATAATAAGCTGGGCAATGGCACATTGGAACATTGGTCCGTATTTTCTAAATGCGGGTTTAGCACTCTTTGCTACTCTGTTCGGCGGCTATTTAAGGTTCCTGGCGGGATTCAAGGATATTTATAACCGGAGAATAACAGTTAATGTTTTTGTCACTGTTGCTCTGATTGCCACCGTTGCGGTTGGCGAGTTCAGAGCGGCCGCAGTCATTGTATTCATTATGGCAGTGGCAGGTGCACTGGAAAGCTATACTCTTGACAAGACTCGTAGAAGCATCAGGAACCTGCTGGACCTTACCCCCAAGACGGCAACGATTCGACGTGATGACGGAGAAGTTACTATACCCGTCAGTGAAGTCCAGATTGGTGATATTGCGGTTGTCAGACCCGGAGGCCGAATCCCTGTCGATGGTATCGTAATAGCGGGCCAAAGCAGCGTCAATCAGGCCCCGATTACCGGTGAATCCATGCCGGTCGAAAAGATTAAGGGTAATGAAGTATTTGGAGGAACGCTGAACGAGACGGGCCGGCTTGAAATTAAGACTTCCAAGGTTGGCAGTGATACGACATTAGCAAGAATAGTTCATCTTGTCGAACAGGCTCAGGGGACAAAGGCCCCTATCCAAAATCTCGCTGACCGATTTACCGTATGGTTCTTGCCAACCGTCACCGTGTTGGCAGTCATTGCCTTCTTGACATCTGGGGACGTCAAGGTTGCGGTCTCGGTTCTTCTGGTTGCCTGTCCATGCGCTTTCGCTATCGCCACACCAACGGCAGTGACAGCCGGCATATCCAATATGGCCCGGCGTGCGGTGCTTATCAAAGGCGGGGTATTCCTGGAATTGGCGAAAAAAATGGACGTGCTCCTTGTGGACAAGACGGGAACCTTTACCTTTGGAAAGCCTAAGGTGGTCGACGTTATTTCTCTGGACGGTATATCGAAAGAAGAAGTCCTGCGTTTAGCTGCTATAGCTGAGAAGTATTCTGAGCATCCGTTAGCCAGATCGGTGATGATCCGTGCGAAAGAGTGCGGCCTTGCGGTTCCCGACCCCCACGAGTTCAATATCGAAGTCGGGATGGGTGTGGCTGCCCGGCTGGACGGCAAGAAGATATTAGTCGGCAAGAATGAATTCCTGCGCGGCAAAGGAGTGCCGATTGTTGAACGCATCGAGAATGCAATCTCGCAGCAGTCTGAACAGGGCCGAACCACGATTGTTGTAGCTAACGACTTGAAACCCGTTGGCTTGATCGCCATTGCGGATGAGGTTCGCCCTGAAACACCTCGTGCTATTACGTCCTTGAAAGCGATGGGCATCAAGAATATTACAATGCTCACCGGAGACAATCATAAGGTAGCCAAAGCAGTAGCAGGAGAAATCGGAGTTGATGATTTCAAGGCCGAGCTT
>JAFGPJ010000318.1 GCA_016936275.1 Sedimentisphaerales bacterium | reverse complement strand
GGCGGCCTGCTGTTCAATCTCGACGTAACCGAGATCAACAAGTAAAAATGACGCCTGCAGAAACAAAAGGCACAACAGCACAATGACGAAAAGAAAATTCTTCCATCCCTTGAAGACTCCGACCGCCTCAAGACAATCGGTAGTATCCAGCAAATTATTCGGACCAGCCTGGTTCTCATTCATTTTAAATCTCCCTAATTCAGTATTCAGCAAAAACGTACAAAATTGCCGTACATCACACGACTTCAGGCATGCGTGTATTCGGCACGGCTTTCACGATCCATCCAATGAGTATTATATGTTGCTCTTGCTACAAGTGCAAAGAATTATTTTTTTTGGCTGATGTATTTACCCCATGAGATGGGTAAGGCCGTTATCTCACGCGGTAAATTTTATTATCCGATTTCGCGGAAACTGGCCCCGGCGGCCTCAATTGTCCTTTCGATGTCGTCCGTGCTGTGAGCCAACGATACAAACATCGCCTCAAAAGCACTCGGAGCAAGATAAATCCCCCGCCCGAGCATACCGGCAAAGAATTTTTTGAATCGCTGAATATCGGTGGATTGCACATCGGCGAAAGTCCGCACCGGCCGGTCGGTGAAAAAGCAGCTCTGAATCGAGCCGACCCGATTGATTGTTACGGCAATTCCTGCATCTTTTGCCGCTTCCGCCAGACCGGCTTCGAGCTTCGCCGACGAAGATTCGAGCTTCTCGTAACAGCCTTTTTCAGCCAAAATATCGAGCGTAGCGCTGGCCGCTGCGGTTGCAATCGGATTGCCGGACAAAGTCCCCGCCTGATAGACCGGCCCGGTCGGGGCCAGTATATCCATGATATCCGCCCTGCCGCCCACCGCCCCCACAGGCAGCCCCCCCCCGATAATCTTGCCGAGGCACGTCAAATCCACATTTATGCCGAAAAGCTCCTGGGCACCACCGAACGCGAGTCGAAAACCCGTGATTACCTCGTCAAAAATCAAAAGCACCCCGTCGGCGGTGCATAATCGACGAATCGTCTGAAGATAACCATTTATCGGCGGCACCACGCCCATATTCGCACCTACCGGTTCAACCAGGACCGCTGCTATGTTACCTTTATGTTTCGCAAGGGCCGCTTTTACCGCTTCTATATCGTTATAGGGAACCACGACGGTCAGCTTCGCAATCGCATCCGGCACCCCGGCGCTCGATGCGATGGCACTTTCGGCCAGGCCGGAACCGGCCGCGACCAGCAAAGAGTCGCTGTGGCCGTGATAGCAGCCGGCCATCTTGATGATGATGTCCTTTTTGGTATAGCCGCGTGCCAGACGAATCGCCGTCATGACTGCTTCGGTGCCGCTGGACAGAAGGCGGACCTTCTCGATCGAGTCGAAGGCGTCGATGATTTTCTGTGCTAAAGCTGTTTCGGCCAGTGTCGGTGCTCCGAACGAGGTTCCCTTGCGTGCTGCGGCCTCGACCGCCGCAATTACGCTCGGATGGGCATGGCCGACAATCATCGGTCCCCACGAGCCGACATAGTCGATGTATTCATTGCCGTCGATGTCGAAGATTTTGGAGCCTTTCGCACTGGCGACAAAGACCGGGCCGGCATCCACGCCGTCAAAGGCCCGCACAGGTGAATTAACACCGCCCGGCAGGACCCGGCAGGCCTCGGCAAACGCCCGCGCTGATTCCTGATGTTTGTTTAGTTTTTCTTTCATACCAGATGCTATCATAAGAATATCAGCAACAAAATCAAACGAATTACAAAATATCGCTGTACAAAGCCGCTTTTCATTACGGTAGAGTCTTCAAAAAATTTTTCAGAATTTGACAAAATTTACTTGATAGAGAAAACTTATTTGTGCTATAATTGTATATAGATATAGGCGGGCTTGAATTTGTTATAATTTAAGTCGTTATCATAATTGTTTGTTTTTTCATATCCTGAACCTGCCTGCCAAAGTAAAGGTTCTTTTTCATTCTGGATCAAATTTTTTGAGACGAGAGGATTTTGCGCACAGGATTTGCGCCCTTATGGAAGAAAAGACGTATAGGCAGGTTTGAAAAGTTTATCATAATCACAGGTTGTTATTATTTTCACTCGTCGTTTCATATCTCCTACCTGCCTGCCGGATGTTCGGTATAGATTCGTATGACACAAGCAGCCTTAAAGGCGGCTCGGCCCGATTGCGCGGAGCTTCCCGGCGAATCCGGTTTTACGAGTTTGCTCGAACCGACCGTTTTAAGCTCACAATCGGTGCTCGACGCTATGCGTTATTTGTAGCATGAACTTTATCAGGAGTATAGGAAATGCGAAGAATGACTGTTGAAGAGGTAGTTAGTGAGGGCATAGTTGGCATCGAAACTCTGAGGCCAGTAATAGAACACATTCCGGCGGATGGTTCCTTATCGAAGATTGGCGTACCAGCTATCTCCGGAAAAGCAGGTATAAATTTGCTGATGCTGATATATTTTGCTTCCGGCGTATGTTCTCTGATAGATGAGGTGGTTTGGGTACGGCTTTTGAAACTGACGCTCGGCAACACGGTTTATGCATCGAGCATTGTCGTATCGACTTTTATGGGAGGACTGGCGCTGGGTGCTTTTATAATGGGCCGATATTCAGACCGTGCTACAAAGCGGCTGCGATTGTATGCTTTGCTGGAAACCATCATTACAATATCGGTTATATCGCTGCCGTGGGGACTGAGAATAGCAGATAAGTTCTACGTATGGTTCTACCGAACATATGATCCGACACAGAGAGAGCTGCTGATAGTCCAGGTAATCATATCCGGGCTGATTCTGATTGTGCCTTCGATGCTCATGGGCAGCACATTGCCGCTTTTGGGCAGGTTTGTCACCTCGCTTGAAAAGGAAACAGGCCATTTGGTGGGCAGACTTTACGCATTCAATACTCTTGGGGCGGCAGTAGGCTGTTTCCTAGCCGGTTTCGTTATGATTCGTGCTATCGGAGTGATGAATACATTGTACGCCGCTGCCGGTCTCAATCTTTTTGTGGCTTTCAGCGGATGGCTCTTGTCCAGATTTCCCAGGTTCGAAGTCCAGCAGCAAGTCAAAGAAATCCGGGCCATTCACATGGAAGCTGTTGAAACGAGTTCGGCCGATAGCAGGATGTACGTGTTAGCCATCGCTTTTTTCTTTAGCGGCGCGATAAGCATAGGCTACGAACTGCTCTGGATGCGCAGCGTCGTGCATCTGTTTAGCGGATATACTTACGTATTCTCATCTGTGCTTACCATTTATCTGCTGGGCAATGTAATCGGAGCAGGCATAGGCAGCGGACTGGCCAAACAATTGAAGTGCCCTGCTAAAGGATTTGCGGTAACGCTTTCCTTGCTGGGATTGTGCGGCGTCTTTTATCTGCCGCTTTTGATACTCTGGACGTCGAAGGTCATGCCGGGTATCAATCGAGAAATCGAACTGACCGGCAGGCTTATACCTTTTTCGGCCTATATGATTAAGCCGCTCGTTTACAGTATTTTCCTGTTCCTGATTCCTGCCATTATTATGGGTATAGGCTTCCCCATTGCCTTACAGGCATGGACCAATCGTGTGCATAAGGTTGGGTGGTCCACTGGAACAGCCTACGGGACTAATACTATAGGAGCTGTTATAGGCGGGATTGTGACCGGCTTTATTCTTATCCCACTACTGGGGACACAGCTTTCAATATCGGTTCTTGGTTTGGCGGGAGTTTGGATAGCCGGATTTATATGGCTCTTATTCGCCCACAATTCCAGGGCCATTGGCCGATTTGGTTTTTTGGCGACTGCCGCCTTGCTGACGGTGATTGCTCTGAAAATGCCGCCCGATTTGTTCGATTCCGTGGTAAAAAGCAATCCGATGCTCCCGGAACAACTCGAGCTTTTAGCTGTCGAGGAGGGCGTTTCGACAACAGTATCCCTGTATAAAGATCCACAGGAAGACACTTTGTATCTTTATACATCGGGCCAGAGAGTTGCCGGCGATACATATTTTTGGCGCAGCGATCAAAAGATGCTGGGGCATTTTGGGATTCTGCTGAACAGTAGAGCAAAAAAGGTTTTGTCCGTCGGATTTGGCTCGGGTGAGAGCACGGCCTGTACGGCCCTCCATGGGCTTGAAAGGGCCGCTTGTGTCGAGATTGCTCCTGAGGTCGTGAATCTTTCTTTAAGATTTTTCAAACATATCAATCTCGGT
>JAFGPJ010000317.1 GCA_016936275.1 Sedimentisphaerales bacterium | reverse complement strand
CGAGTATCTCAGCAATGTTCCCATACGTTAAGTCACCGGAATAAGCCAGCATGAATACCTGCCGGTATTTCTCCGGGAGCGATTTGATTGCCTGCAATATCTGCCGGCATTGTTCCTTTTGCTCAATTTGTTCAAAGAGCTGCCGGGCATTCTCATCGGTCTGAAGCTCGGCGACTTTTTCGTCCAGAGGGCCCGGCCTTCGGGCTTTATTCTGGCGATGCCTTAGGGCTTGCCGTCTGGCTAAAACCGCCAGCCACGGCCTAAACCGTTCCGGCTCGCGAAGCGAATCGATTTTCGATATGACTTTGACACAAATATCCTGCAGAACATCATCAACCTGGTCAGCATCGCCGAGGATGCTGTAAACCAGCCCTTTGAGCCACGGCCAGTTGCGTGTCAATAATCGCTGCAACGCCTCTTTATCGTGCCGCTGGGCTGCACAAACCAATGCCGATTCGTTTTGCTTTCTTTCAGTCGTCATATTGCTTCTACTTAATATATAGATACTTCAGAAGCCGGGTTCATACACAATTTTGGGATTTTTTTGTAGGAATTTTAATAGAAAATGGAGCTAAATTCCGCCGGCGTACCCATAGAGAGGAGAAAATGCAGGCAGTTTAGACGAAATCTACGCCGGGCGAATTGGGACTATTATCTGCCCTAACGGCTGAATGACATACTGGCCTGGGTCGTGCCGCCGTAGGCGCCCATGTTGATGCGCTGCCCGTTTGGCCATGGCTCGGCAGTCCAGTCCGAATCGGGATTACCGGTATCAATACACGGGCTTGTCAGCACATCCAGCACCCAGCTCCGGCTGCCGGGACGCCATCGGCCCGCCTGCGAGCGCAGGTGGTAATCACCCGTGACCCAGTAATCATCGCTGACGTCGTCGGGTGTTCCGCCCAAGTTCCAGAATCCCGGCTCTGCGAAACAGGGAATCGCGTCGATATTGCCTTCACCCGGCCAGCCGCCCTGGACGTCAGAGTAGCTGACCGTGACGGCGTTAGCTTCTATCTGGACGGCGCCGACGTTATTGTAATAGATGATGGAGTTTATGACCGTCGCATTGGAGCTGGAGATGCCAAAACCTGTGTTGGCGACGATCGTGCAGTTGGTGATTGTTGGGATGCCGCCTGAGAAGCCGTGCTGGAGATTGCCGGCAATGACACAGTTGCTTATTTCCGGGCGGTTGAATATGACCATCCGCCCGATTGATTTGGCCTGCATTTCTATGCCTGTACCGGCGTTAGCGTTGATTTCGCAACTCATAATTGTCGGATTGCTGCCGTCGCGCAGCTCGATTCCGTTGCTCCCGTTATTTTCGATCCGGCAGCCGGAGATGGCAGGCGAAGCGGCCGAGCAATAAATCCCTGCTTCCGGACCGGTAACTGTGAAGCCCGCAAGTACACAACTTTCATTTTCACCGCTTTTGAAAGTAACTACAGGCCCGCCGCCATCAACACTTCCGGCAAGTACGGTGCCTGCCACAATTGACGGGTCGCCGGGATCAATCGAGCTGAGAATTATGTTTTTACCATTGAAAACGATGTTTTCGTGATAAACACCTTCATTGATTACGATCTCGTCTCCATGATTTGCCTCGTTTATAGCGTGCCGTACCTGCTCGTATTTAGTACCTTTCGTAACGTTTTCGATAGGCCCCTCGGCGATAGCGAAAGATGGAACCACCAGCTCGATGCCGTCGCCGGTTCCAAGGTTGCGGGAGTACTGCTTATCTATAGGATTGTTCCAGTGCTCGTGGACGCCCAGACTCGTCAGACGTATGCCGTCACGTTCTGGATCGTAAAACGTCCCGGAAGCAGGGCTGTCCGCCAGGGCCATCTCATGAAGATAATTTTCCGGATTGCCGATAACATGAGTTATTGCCGGGTTCATTGCTGCTTCGTTCCGCAAAAAGTCCAATCCGACAGAATCAATAGCTACAGGGTCCTGTGAGGCGAATACGCTGGAGCACCAGTCGTCGCCGAAAGATTTCCATTTAATCACGCTGCCGCTCTGATGCAAAGCAGAGTATAGACCGTCGATGAAGTACAGCAGGGTCTTGCCGGACAGATGCCGGTGCCCATTCAACTCGACCAGGCAGTTGTAAGATCCCATCGGATTACTTCGCATTCCATAGTTGTGCAGCGGCGAAGGCGTCCAGCCCTGATACGTCGAGGTAGAAGGGAAACGAACCGAGCCAAAATGGTTTTTTGCACACAGGGTTACACCGTAAAGCTCGTGAGGGCGAAGCAGCGCCATGTTAATCAAGTATTTTGCCTGGGTTACACACGTGGGCAGATATGCAATTCCAGCTTGCGTATGAACCGGATTATCCTGGTCGTGAATTGCGCCGATACGCCCATTGCGAGCCACAACAGGCGAGACTACAAAGGTCACAGACTGAAAATTCGGGTCAGGATTGCTCCTGACTTTGTCGTAGATAGGATCGCCGATATAACGGGAAGCATCATAGATAGTGATTGCCGAACCGGGCACACCGACCACGTTTATGAGTTGATCCAGAAACGAGTAAACCACATGAGGACTTGGCATACCGGCGGCCGAACTCCAGCTTCCACCCGAATCCTGATTCATATTAATCTTGATGGCAATTTTTTCTCCCTGCCGGTAACCAACGTCTCCGAAACCTTTCGTTTGATTGAAGTGTCTGAATAGAGCATCCCAGGCACGCATGTCGTTCGACTCTCCCGTCAAATTCTGGATGGATTTTGACACCATCAAATTGACTGTCTCTTGATCAGTGTTATCATCATCCCACCATCTGCCCGTAAAACCGTCCCAGTTAGCTGCTTGCGGGTCGTGCACCCATACGACACGTCCGGGATGGATTCCCTTCGCTACGCCCATCGGGCTGTTCGGCGGCTCGGCTGGCGTAAATGCCGCTTCGGCGGGAGATTGGCCTGTAATACTAACAGATAACCATATTACCGAGACGCTAACGATTATAAATATCCCCGCGGCGATATACCGGGATTGATGGAGGAACTTCTTTGCCCTGCGATATGCCAGTGCCGAGCCAATCAGTCCTGCAATCCAAACCACAAAGCCGCCGGCAAAAGGCGCAGCAAAACGCTGGCAGGGATAAGTCGCCCGGGAGGGCTTCGGTATAACACGGATTAAAAACCAGATCAGTGAGAAAAGCCCCAGAATAGGAAACAACCATATAAACCAGCGATATTTTCCGGCATTGACGGGACGGCCCGTCTTCGGGCATACGCGTCTCTGATTTGCTTTGTATTTGAGCGCCATCTTCAATCTCCTCTAATTTGCTATTCGATTTAATCCCACAGGGAGCCGAAATATAATCCGGCCCCGTTTCTGTTAACAATCCGCAAAGAATTGGCATACGCTGCGCAGGATTACAAATTTTTTGGTGAAAAATTTCTTATTTACATGATAAATTATATAATAAACCGCTGTACAGGTCAACGTTGCATGTTGGGAATATACGCCATGGCTTTTAGCGACCAGACAGATATGGGCGGGACGGCCGAAGAGTTTCTTACCACTCACTGGTCCCTGATTGATGGTATCAAAAAGCAGCAGGACACCAGGCAATCGCTTATCGGCTTACTCCTGAAAAGATACTGGAAGCCAGTTTACTGCTACCTCCGCCGTACAGGCTGCGGCAACGAGCAGGCCAAGGACCTGACCCAGGGATTCTTTCACGAGGTCGTGCTTAGTCGCCGCCTGATCGAGCGAGCCGACCCGTCAAAAGGCCGTTTTCGAACCTTTTTATTGCATGCGCTCAAGCAGTACGTGATCGATATGGGCCGCAGGGAGTCTGTCCAGGCTAATATACCAGCGGACAAAACAGTCCCACTGGAGATTGCACATCTGCCGCTGTTGCCGCAGACCGTTTCTAAATGGAGTCCTGAAGCATGCTTTCATTACGCGTGGAAGTCGGCAATTCTCGACCAGACCCTGACGGTAGTAGAAGAAGAATGCCTTCGCGCCGGTCAGGAAACTCACTGGCAGGTTTTTAGAGACCACTTTTTAAACCCGACCCTCGAAGGCCGCCAGCCCCTGCCGCTTAAAGAGATTCGCCGGTGCTACGGCCTTGCCTCTGAAAAAACCGCTTCCAACATGGTCGTCACCGTCAAGCGGCGGTTCAAGCGTGTGCTTAGAAAGCACCTGCGAAGCACGGTCAGATGTGACGCCGAAGCAGACGAGGAATTGCGGGATATTTTGGATACCTGACAATTCGGTGCGCAGCAATGGCGGTAATCTTGCGGATATATAAGAGACGTGAAGTTCTTTAATCTGATAGGCCACGACTATGCATGAAGAGAATTCGACATTCGGGGCCGAGCCTCAGCATCTCAACCGGTTGATTTCACTGGGGTTGGAGGGCTTTGAGGAACAGGCCACTGTACAGGCCGGACCGGAGATAGAGGGCCCGGGCGGATGGATTGGCCGCTATAAGCTCCTGAGTGTCCTGGGCGAGGGCGGCATGGGCATCGTCTATCTGGCCGAGCAGATCGAACCGGTCAAGCGAGAAGTGGCCCTGAAAGTTATCAAGCCCGGCATGGATTCCAGGCGAGTGCTCGCCCGCTTCGAGGCCGAACAGCAGGCGCTTGCGCTTCTGGAACATCCGCATATGGCCCGGGTGTATGATGCCGGGCTGGCACCCAGCGGCCGACCTTATTTCGTCATGGAGTATGTCAAGGGTATTCCTATCACTCAGCATTGTGACAAGTACGGGTTGACCATCGAAGAACGGCTGAGTCTGTTCCTGCACGTCTGTAAGGCTATCCAGCACGCTCATCAGAAAGGAATCATCCATCGAGACCTGAAACCCTCGAACATACTGGTGGTGATCCAGGACCAAGAGATGATCCCGAAGGTTATTGACTTTGGCATCGCCCGAGCCATCAGCCAGCCCCTGACCGAGCGAACATTGTATACAGAACAGGGCCAGATCATCGGCACCCCGGAGTATATGAGCCCCGAACAAGCGGAGATGACCAGCCAGGACATTGATACTCGCTCGGATATATACTCTATGGGCGCCATCTTGTACGAGTTACTGACCGGCGTTCTGCCTTTCGAGAGTGACATCCTGCGTCAGGGCAGTTCGGATCATCTAAGGCAAGTCATATGCGAACATGATCCCAAGCCCCCCAGCGCGCGTCTGAGCAGCCTGAAGCCTGAGGATTCTACACGGATCGCGCAAAACCGTCAGGTCGATAGCGGCGTACTCCGTCGCACCCTGCGTGAGGACTTGGAGTGGATCGTTATGAAGTGCCTTGAGAAGGATCGTACACGTCGCTATGAGATAACCAAGGATCTGGCTACCGACATCAAGCATTATCTTAACAACGAACCGGTCACAGCCAGACCGCCCAGCACCCTCTACCGGTTACGGAAGCTGGTTCGGCGTAAGAAGACCGTTTTTAAGAGCGTGGCCGCCGTGATCGCAGCGGTTTGCGTGGTTGGTCTGCTCGCCGTGTGGTTCTCCAAACGGCAGGCCAGGAGCCAGTGGGCTAAAGAAGAGTTCCTTCCGAAGATAGAACGGCTCATCGAAGGCGGCTGGGGCAATTACGTCGAAGCATACAAAATAGCAACAGAAGCCAGAAAATACATACCGCGTGATTCGAGGCTTTCCGAATTACTTTCGAAGGTTACAATCAATATCTCCATAAAGACCGAACCATCGGGCGCCGGAATCTATATGAAAGAGTACAAGGCTCCTGAAAGCCAATGGCAATATCTGGGCGTCTCGCCGATCGATAATATCCGCCTGCCAGTCGGGTTTTTCAGATGGAGATTCGAGAAGGCAGGTTATGAAACGGTCTTTGCGGCTGTGCCCACTTTCGATTTGGATTTGAAAATCAGGGAATATATTATTCCGAATGACATTGTAAGAGTGCTTGATAAAAAAGGAGACGTGCCTTCCGGGATGTTGCGGGTCAAAGGGCAGAATGATATCGGCGACTTCTTCATAGACAAGAACGAAGTCACCAACGGCCAATTCAAGGAATTCGTGGACAAGGGTGGGTATGAGAAAAGAGAATACTGGAAACATAAGTTTATCAGAGATGGAGAAGAAATTGCATGGCAAGATGCAATAAAGGGATTTGTCGATGCAACCGGCAAACCTGGTCCTGCCACATGGCATAATGGCGAAATTCCCGCGGGACAGGAGAATTATCCGGTTTCCGGGGTCAGTTGGTATGAGGCCGCCGCTTATGCAGAATTCTCGGGTAAAAGCCTCCCCACCGCTACCCACTGGGGCATCGCCGCAAGCGGGATGTCACTCGTTTTACAGTGGATGGGATTCAACACACTCCTGGGACCGATGAGTAATTTCGACGGCAAAGGACCTGCTCCGGTAGGCAGTTATCCCGGAATGAACGCCCACGGAGCTTACGATCTGGCGGGCAATGTTAGAGAATGGTGCTGGAATGAAACACCCAACGGCCGGGTCATCCGGGGCGGCGCCTGGAATGATGCCACATATCTATTCAGCAGTTTGAGTCAGGCCCCTGCTTTCGACCGCTCGTCAAAAAACGGTTTTCGATGCGTTCTCTATCTCAATCCCGACAAGATCCCTTCTTCGGCATTCGAGGCTGAAAAGCCCCGCAAATTCCGTGATTTCTATAATGAAACACAAGTTCCCGATTCAATTTTTCAGGTCTACAAGCAGCAGTTTGACTACGACAAGACAGACCTCGATGCCCGCCTCGAGTCCAAGGACGTCAAATCGAAAGACTGGATACAGGAGAAGATTACCTTCAACGCCGCTTACGAAAACGAACGCATAACTGCTTATCTTTTCCTGCCGAAACGCAGCTCGCCTCCATACCAGGCCGTTATCTATCTCCCGAGTTCGGCATCCGTAGCGCAGAGATCCAGCCGGGACCTTGACAGTTACCTGGAATTCCAGTATTTCCTTGCACCCCTGGTCAAAAACGGCCGTGCCGTACTCTACCCGGTTTACAAGGGCACTTTCGAGCGAGGCAGCGATGAGTTGTTTGCAATCCATGGCGGGGCTGAAACTCACCAATACACGGATTTCATTGTAAAGGTAATAAAGGACTTTAGCTCGACTTTTGCCATTTTACATAGTCATGCTGCCTGGCTGAGATAATCCAGCAGCAAAGTTTTTAATTTTGGTGGTAGTTTTT
>JAFGPJ010000316.1 GCA_016936275.1 Sedimentisphaerales bacterium | reverse complement strand
GTCGTTTTGGAGATATTGCCGGACCTGCTCTGCTACAGTCTTGACCATGTCCTCCGGAAGTTCTTGGCCGTCTATAGGCCCGGCTGTGAATATACCCTTTTTATAGACCTCCGAATCGGTTTCGATATCATAAAGCTCCATGTGGGCCGAGGCTTCGATAATGGCGGCCGGGCCTTTGTCCGCTCCTTTAATCCATGTACTTGTACCGTCATAAGGGACAGGGATTAAGACTGTCCTTGCGTTCTTCAGGGCGGAATATTCCTCAGGTAAGTCTCCGAAATTTGCTACATGTTCCATATCAGACGCCTATTCATGATTCCATCAGTTCTATCGTATAGACATCCCTAATCGAATAGAAATACAGCAAGGGCAACGGTTGTGGTCCACAGATCCTCGTGGCCGCGAGCTGTTTGGGTGATGTTGGTCGTCCTGATTATCAGACCGCTGGATTTATAGACCTGTTCTTTTTCCGACCATGCCTTGTTCGGGTCGACCTCGAATCCGAGTGTTGTTCCCAGCATGCCTGCGGCCAGGTCTTCAGCCATATCCGCTGCGACCGGCTGATTCATTCCATGACCGTGGACCTCACTGAGGTATCCCCACTGGTTGCGATCTCTTGGAACGGCAACACCTATTGAGGAAGCCACTATCCGTCCATGCTCATTTGTGTCGGATCGGGCCATAACACAATAGCAAATCTCGCCGGGAGTCAGTTCTTCAAGTCCGCGTTCTTTACTGATCATCTTGCATTTCGGTGGTAGAATCGACGAAACCTGAACAAGATTCTGCTGGGCCACGCCTGCTATTCTTAGTGCTTCCTCGAAGGACTTAAGTTGGTATTTATGCCGGCCAAGCCCCTTCGTAAGAAATACTTTTGTAGGTACAAGATTGCTCATCTATACCTCCATTGCTCTGTTATTAATAGATTAAAAATTAGTCTTAATTCGAGTTTAGTCAGAAAATTATATATCCTGATGATAGCGTAACAATGATAATTCTTAAAAAGTCAGGTATTTTTTTGCTTTTTTTATTCTGATTCCTGTTTTTCCGACGTCCTCGATAGAGCGAATACGGTCATGTTTTCGCTGCTGAAGAATCCGCTTTACTGATATAGGCCCGAGTCCGGGCACTCGTAAAAGCGAAAATTTTGCTGCTGTATTGATGTTAAGAGGGAAAAACTCAGGATGATTAAGTGCCCAGACTTCTTTGGGATCCGCTGCTAAGGAAAGATTTCCATTCTTCTCGAAGATAATATCCGGTTCTGTAAAGGAATATTTGCGAATCAGAAAGTCCACCTGATATAACCGATGTTCCCGCATGAGGATATCCGCCTTGTTTATGGGCTCTGCTTGCTCGCCGGCGATTGACGAATCACCCAGTCCACGCTGATAGGCGCTGAAATATACACGGTGCATCTTTAATCGCTCGTACAGTCCGGACATATACTTGACGATTTGAGCATCCTGCTCGCCGGCAGCCCCTACAATAAACTGTGTTGTCTGCTTGACCCTCTCATACCGCGAGCCTCGTCCGGTCAGCCTGCTGATGAGCTTGATTGGTTCTATAATGTCCCGGATATAATTTTTCCTGGCCGAGAGTTTAGCCAGATTCTTCTCGCCTGGGGTCTCAATATTAAGCGATACGGCACTGGCCAATGAAACTGCTTCTTCCACGGCTGCATCGCTCGCCCCGGGAATAATCTTCAGGTGAATATAACCTTTGAAGCCGTGCCTTCTTCGCAGCAATCGTGCTACTCCGTTAAGTCTTTCCATAGTTGTATCTGGAGAGCCGAGGACACCAGAACTTAGAAACAGCCCGAAGACTTTTCGCTGATTCAGATAGTCCAGAAAAACCTTCACTGTCTCCTCATGTACCAGGCTGACCCTGCGAACGTCCATTTGCTCTCTGAGAGGGCAATACTTGCAATCGTTCGTACATACATTCGAGGTCAGAGTTTTGAAAAGAACGCTACTACCGCCGTTTGGAAGTGTGACCGGATATATCCATTTGCCGTCGTCGGTTCGCCGGCGGTGTTCGTCCCTGCTCGTGCTGCAGGCGCAGGCAAGGTCGTATTGTGCATCGGCACTGAGTATCTCCAATTTCTCCTGTGTACCGGGCCTCGATATGATGCCGACCATTTCTCTTAACCTTAGCAGTCTAATCCATGACTTGCTGTTCTCATTCTCTGGTATCGTGTTATTTTACCACTTTAGCCAGTATTGCAAAGACTAAAAGACCGATTACAAAAAGTAAAGGAACATTATCCCAAAGAATGCCCAGAAAAAGAAAAATAATAACAAGCACTACGATAACCATTACTGAGAAGATTAACGGCCCGGTCAGTTTACGAGTGGTTTTCTCGATTTCCAACTGGCTGGCCTGGTCCCATTTTCTCAGGACCGATTTGGCTCCTTCGGCTTCATCCCTTGGGACTGTTATGCTGATTAAAAAAGTTCCTCCGGTTCGAACGGGAGCTAAAGCAGTATCCTCAAGTGTTGACGGATTGAATCCTTCCTTACGTAGAAGCCCAAGCACTACTTGCAGCGATCCAGGATTAGTCTTGTAGACAATGATATTATCCATAAATTTGCACCACCAAGCTTAATGATGACTCATCGTAGTAGTCATCATGGCTGGCATGATACAGGCCACCATGACGGCCGTCTGCATCGCCTGTATGGCCTCAGTCGCGGCCTTTCCCGTTATTTCTCCATTGACGATTTGCTTGATACGGACTTTTCGAGTCTTAAGCAATTTTTTGTCGAAGACAACTTTCAGAAGACCCGTACTGTCGGCCAATGACAACAGGACAACAGTACGGGGATCAATATCTCTGGTCTCAGTAAATATGGCATGTTCCAGCCGTCTAATCAATTCCCTTTCCGGCCCGGGATCGACTTCCGGATATATCTTTCTCGTGAAGATTAGCAGAACTTTGTCTTCGTCGGCCCTAAGGATGCCGCGTCTACACAGTTGCCGGGCCACACGGTGTTTGAGGTTTTTTATGCTGGCAAAGCGTGATACCCATGTCTGGAGCACGGCACGTCTTTTCGCATTGACAACCTTTTCAAGGCATTCGTCAATCAATGGCTCGCCGAGAGGAGTCGGGCTGACAGGATTGACCAGTTTTTTCCTGCCGGACTGTTCCACTTCAATACGCTTGCTCAATAACAGCTCGGCCAGCAGTGCTGCCCCGATTGCGTACTGGTACAATGTCCCCCCGGAAGCAATGGTACCCTCCACGTCCCGCAGGGCCAGCAGCAATATCTCTTCGTGTAGAAATAGAGTGTTCTGCATGGTTATCCAATTTCTGTCTGGCCTGTTTCTACCGTGCCGTGTTTTATCACTGACGATGCCGCCTTAATCATGCCCGCTATGTCGGAAAGGTCGGACGGAATAATAATTGAATTGTTTGTCTTTGCGAGTTTGCCGAATTCGTCCAGATATTGTTCCGCAATGCGCAGGTTGACGGCGTTGACTCCACCTTTTTCGTTTATGGCCTTGGCTATTTCCCGTATTCCGTTTGCCGTCGCCTCGGCAACTCTAAGAATTTCGACGGCACGACCTTCGGCCTCATTGATTCGTTTTTGCTTTTCACCTTCGGACTGAGCAATCATCTGTTGTTTTTCGCCTTCGGCCCGGTTTATTTTTGCCTGCCTGTCACCTTCCGATTCGGCAATCGTAGCCCGTTTTTCCCGTTCGGCACGCATCTGCTTTTCCATTGCATCCTTGATGCTCTGGGGCGGCATAATATTCTTGACCTCGTATCTTGTAACCTTGACCCCCCACGGGTCAGAGGCCTTGTCCACAGCGTCGACGATCACGCTGTTTATCGTCTCCCGTTCCTCAAAAGTCTTGTCCAGCTCGAGCTTGCCCATTACACTTCTCATCGTTGTCTGGGCCAGTTGTACCGATGCGAACTGATAGTTGCTTATTCCATACGAGGCTTTTTTGGGATCTACAACCTGCATGTACAGAATGCCGTCGACCTCGACTGCGATATTGTCCCTTGTGATACACGCCTGCGGCGCAACATCGACAGCCTGTTCTTTCAAGGTGTGTTTGTATGCAACCCTGTCAACGAATGGTGTTAGTATGTGGAATCCGGCCTCAAGCGTTTTCGAATACTTGCCGAGCCGCTCGACGATGAAAGCCTGTTTTTGAGGTACTATCCTTATGGTTTTGATGAAAATAATCAAAATGAAGAGAATTATCCCTACAATAATGATTGTTAAAACAGCACTACTTGGAATGTCTGCAAGCATGACTTTCTCCTTTCGTAATTAAATATTTTGTTATTTTTAATTCTGATTAATAACTGAACGTTCAATTTCGTTTTTCATACTGGCTTGACTTTCAGGGTCAGGTTGTTTTTTTCGATTATCTCAACTACGGTTCCGGCTGCAATTTCTTCCTCCGCTTCAGCAATCCAGTTTGTACCGTGAACTTCTACTTTACCGCCGGCCTTTGGTGTAATCTTCTCTTTGACGACTGCTCGTTCTCCGATGAATTCTTTCATGTCTTCAGTCAAATCTTGTTGTGACTTGGTATGACCAATGAACATCCCCTTGAGCCATTTGCGCAACAACAGGAGCGATAGTACCGATGCAATAATGAATATGATTAACTGGGCGTTTATCGAACCGGCAACATAAGCGCTAAAAAGGCAGATAATCGCGACGATCCACGCGCCTGCGCCGAAGAAGCCGATAATCAGCCCCGGCATGATAAATTCAAGTACCAGCAGCACAAGCCCTACCAGAAACCATATCAGCTCCGGCTTCAAAAAATCTTTTATCGCATCCATTTGGTCTCCTTTCGTAAGAACCAGATAAAACTGTAATAGCTGAACTAAAATATCATTCTACTACCACTGCCGTGCCGAACACCATTATTTCCGCCGCACCTTGCATTACCTCGGTCGTCGAGAATCTGACCCCGATTATCGCATTAGCGCCGAGCTTTTGCGCCTCTTCGATCATTCGGTCGATAGCCTGCTCACGCGATTCGGCTATCATCTTGGTATAGTCGCTAATCTCTCCTCCGACAAAGTTCCGCAGGACGGCTATGATGTCCCTGCCTATGTGACGCGCTCGTATCGT
>JAFGPJ010000043.1 GCA_016936275.1 Sedimentisphaerales bacterium | reverse complement strand
AATCATTTCTGTCCGGCAGCCGGATTACGAATCTGCCGGCAATCCGTGGAAGCGGTGGAATGGTCGAGCTGCGCTACATTATTCGGGTGCCGGAGCAGGAGAGAATCGATTTCCAGGTCATCTCGATGTTGGCTGGGAATGTTAAAAGCTCCGTCGAGCTGTAGAAAGCCGAATGATTAAGTAGATAAAAAAATTTCAAGATATAAGAGGTCTTTTTATGAAGAGCCGAATTAATCTTAAACTTTGTATCGCCTTTTTGTTTTTTTCATGTGTGACCTTAATGTTTGCCGGGATTGCTCTTGCTTCCGAGGGTGTTCGTAGACCGAGGGTCGGTAATCCGGCCAGGCATTCATATCCGGCACTGGGCGCTGGAAACGAACGTAAAGTCAGAGTCGCTTGGAACAGGTACTATGATCACGCCGGGCTTACGGCTATCCTGGCCCGGCTGAACAAAGCCTTTCCCGAGCTGACCCGGCTGTATTCGATTGGCAAGTCGACGCAGGGCAGGGAATTATCGTGTCTGGAAGTGACGGCACGGAACGTCGGCGATCCCGATCGTAAGCCGGGGATGTACATAGACGGCAACATTCATGGCAACGAAGTCCAGGCTGCCGAAACGGTCGCCTATACAGCCTGGTATCTATGCCATCAATACGGCCGACTCGAAAAAGTAACAGAACTGCTCGACGGGCGGATTTTCTATCTTGTGCCGACCATCAATCCCGACGGTCGCGATTCCTGGCTTAGTCTTGGCGGCCGTGCGCGATCCGGTCTCGAACCGACGGACGACGACCGCGACGGTCTGGCCGACGAGGATGACGCCGAGGACCTCAACAATGATGGCCAAATCACAATGATGCGGATTAAAGATCCCCACGGACGTTTCAAGCTGCACCCGGATTATCCGGAGCAGGTTATGATAAGGACCAAACCGGGCGAGGCCGGTGAATATAACCTTCTCGGCTGGGAGGGGATTGACAATGACGGCGACGGTGAGATCAACGAAGACGGCAGGGGCGGTTATGATCTCAATCGCAACTGGGCGTATGACTGGCAGCCGCAGTACATTCAGTATGGAGCCAAAGATTATCCGTTCAGCCAGCCGGAGACTAGCGCCGTTGCCGAGTTTGTGCTGGCCCATACGAATATCGCAGCGGCACAGTCGTATCACAATGCCGGTGGAATGATACTGCGGAGTCCCGGCCGGGAAGGCGGCGAAATACAAGGCAGGGATGAACGGGTACTTAGCCTGATTGCAGATCGCGGAGAAAAAATACTGCCCTTTTATCGTTCAATGATTATCTGGAAAGACCTGTACACGACCTGGGGAAATGAGATCGATTGGTTATATGGCGGGCGAGGCATTCTTGCATTCACGAATGAGCTTTGGACCTCCAGGAACTTGTACAGGTCTTCGGATGCGCCTTCGGATGAGCAGGAGGCGGAGTTTATAAAATATGTGCTTATAGGTGACGGATTTGTGCCGTGGAAAGAGTTCGAGCATCCGACGTACGGCACGATTGAAATCGGAGGCGAAAAAAAGGAATGGGGTAGAGTGCCGCCCTCGTTTCTGCTGGAAGAAGAGCTACACCGCAATATGGCGTTTACGCTTTATCATGCCGATATGATGCCGCTGCTTCAAATCAGCGAAGTGAGAGTCGAACCGCTCGGCGAGAGCTTATTCAAGATATGGGTCACAATTGAGAACAAGCGCCTGATCCCAACTAGGACCGGCCAGGATGTGGTTCATCATATAAGCTCGCCGGATATTGTTTCTCTCGAAGGTGATGATATTCGCGTCCTCTCGAGCGGGCGGGTAACGGATCGATTCTTCAAGCGTGCTGAGGCCGTCAAGCGGCGTCCCGAGCGGGTGGAACTGGACACGATTGACGGCATGAACGCGACTCGTGTGCAGTTTATTGTAGAGGGGAAAGGCGAATTTACCGTCACCGTCGATTCAACCAAGGCCGGCCTACTTAAGAAACTGCAACTGTTACCTTCCTCAAATTAACCGAACTGCCCCCACCATGTTTGTTTTGGTGGCATGGGTTCTGATAAACTTGAGGTGTCCGTTCCGGCCGGGTGACAGGGTGCAATTTCCGAAGCTCGAGCTAACCGGAGATATCAAGAATATCGGTGCGATGTATATGGAGCTTAACGAAGTCGGCGGCACAATCGGCAGCGAGGAAGCCGTCGGGCGTAGCGTTTTTATTCCTAATGCAATGCTTTTCGACCAGGTTGCCATCAACTACGCCACCGCCCACGAAGCGCCCTATATTCTCGATGAGCTCGTGGTGCGTATCACATACGACTCGAAGTGGGATGTGGCCGAACGCATTCTTACTGACGCCGCCCGCCAGGTCACGAAGGATGTTATCGATGCGACCGGAACCACGCCGTATATTCGCTCGGAACTTTACGACTACGGCGTTTATATGCAGCTTCGATATCAGACCCGCGTGGTGGACCGGGCCAAGACTTCCTACAAGATCACCAAGCTGATATTCGAGGAAATCCAGCGGAATCCCCTGGTTGATATTGCGATTCCGTACGTCTATTCTTATCGTGCCAGCCAGCAGGAGCGGGCACGTGATGATCGAAGAGGTCCCTCCTCGGAGGAGCTTGACCAGAACGTCCGGGAGATCGATGCTTCACTTATCGAGCAGGGTCCCCTCATGGATGCTTATGATGTCGAGCAAACGGCGCGGAGTATCGAGATACTTGGGCTGCTGAGGCCCGTAGTCTTGAAAGAGAATCCCGATTTGGGCAGATATGAGATACTGGCGGGTAATTTACACTTTCAAGCGTGCAAAAAGTTGGGTTGGAAGACCATTCCTGCTCTGGTTCTCGCTGGCCCGGACAATAGGATCGAAAAAAAGCCTTGAATCCATCCGAGACTCGTCCTGTAACGTCTTAGCCGAAAAACGGTCAATTCATACTGCCTGTAGAACTCCGTTATTGACGTGAAGGCATTTTTT
>JAFGPJ010000042.1 GCA_016936275.1 Sedimentisphaerales bacterium | reverse complement strand
AATATCTGATGGCTCAGCGGAACCTCGACCGGCTCGCGATCGGGAAACACACGCTTGATTTCATAATAGAAATTGTCCCACTCGGCCTGGCCCCAGAAGTCATCGACCATTAAAAAGCCGCCGTTCAGCAGATACTGGCGGAGGCACTTTACTTCCTCTTCGCTAAAGACAAGCCGGCCAGGCTCGAGCATGTAAATGAAGGGATAGTTGAATAACTCCGGATCTGTTAGTTCGAGCACAACCCCATCGGGATGAACTTCCATCGAAGTCAGTTGCTGCAGGCGAAAAGAAAAATTCAAATCGCTGTCGGGGTAATCCGTTGCCCAGCTCCCCCCGCTGAAGCCGCGGCCACGTCGACCGTACCCGCCCCCATAATAGCCATCACCGTATCCTGATGAATACCTGATTCTTACGAATGTGAATATGTCATAAGAAAATTCCCGGCTTGGCGTCCAGTTGGGCACACTCCTTCGTTCGGAATATCCACGGCGGGAATATCTCCCCCCGAAGACCGCACCTGCCCCCAAAATCGCCACCATCAACAGGATTACGACGAGATACCTTGATCTTCTCATTGCATATCCTCCTGAAATATTGTCCGTTCATTTGGCACGCTGGATTCGGATGCGGCCGGCTCGCGCGTCTCGTCGATAATTTTCAACAATAAACGGTGTGCCTCGCGGAATCGCGGGGCTTCGGCCAGCGCCAGAAGAACATGCTTTTTCGCCCCGGAAGGATCTTTGTGCTGGAGCAACCGCCCAAGGCGATAATTGACATCGGCAGGATCGGCAGGATCCAGCAGCAGCAAATGCTGATACGATTTGACCGCCTGCTCGCCCCGTCCGAGCTCTTCATTTGCCCGGCCCAGTTGCCAATGCAGTTGGGCCAGCATTGGATAGACCGCCATGGATTTTTCGCCGTATTTGACAACGCTCTGCCAGTCATTTTCCTCGGTCGCAATTTCAATCAGACGTCCGTAAGCGTAGGACGCATCGGAGGAGATCATCGCCAGCTTGCCAAGCACGTTTTTCTCCTGTTCTGTCTCGCCGAGCTGCCGGTGCGCTTCTGCCAGCAATCTATAGGCGTTGTCGTCGCCGGCATATTGCGGGTACAGAGCAATAAGTTTCACCAGCGGTTCCTTCGCCTCGGCCCACTTGCGATTAGCCAGCAGAGCCTTGGCATACAGAGTCAGGGCCCAAAAATTGTTCGGACGCTCTTGGACCCATTCGAGCAGCATCACATAATCGGCAGGATCGAATTGATCTTTGTCAGGCTTCTCGAAGTCAACTTCCGGTGCCAGATTCTCGGCACGCTTTCGGGCGAATGTTTCGAATTGCTGCTCAATATCTTTTATTGGTGCGGCATGTTTTGATATTGTAGTATTGATCTCTTGGCCTTTTGCCAAATCGGCAAGAATCGCCTTGACTGATTCAAAGCCATAACGTTCGATAAGAAACTCGACCACAAGAGCCGATTCGTAATATGCAAACTGCAGGTGATTCGGAGTGGGTGGACTCAAAAACGCCGCACTAAGCCTGCCTATCGGCGTCAGTTTACCGCTGAGAATCATCCCGCGATATTCCGGATTCATCTGCTGGCCCCACGTCGGGTCACGCTGCAACTCTTCGTAAACGGAAATCCCTTCACTCAGCCAACGGGGCATCTTGTTGTTCGTCAGGTTCAACGTCACGACGTGGCAGAACTCATGCCACAACAGCGCCTTCCAGTTGGTCGGCCTCTGGGCATTGGGACTGTTAGCAGTGATTACGTTGCCGAAGCACACGCCGAGAAAACCTTCGCCCCCCGGCATCCCGAACGTGCGGACCGCAAAATCCTGCTGATTGTCAAAGAGTTCCACAACGACCGGCGTATCTAATTGCGCCCCGTATTTTTCGCACAATCTTGTTTTAGCCTTTTGCAGAAGGTCGATAACCATATCACCATAGACATCCGCTTCGTGTTTATCCATACGGACGACAAAACCCTCGGCCTGAAGTGTAGTGAACTTAGACAGGTGGTCGTGTAGATTACTGAGATTGTAAGCCTCGATATTATATGCATCGCCGGTATGCACTTCGTCGGCCAGTCTCCATCCTTCCTGTTCGTTGCCAAGGCGAAGCAGGTCCTGGGCCAGCTGAATTTTCGCTGGTAGATAATTCGGGTCGTACTTTAATGCCTGGCGCTGAAAAGCCGCACCTTCTGCAAAGCGATATTTCTGGGACAATTTCCTGCCGATAAGATAATCCACCTGCGGATTGGCCGGCCAGAATTTCAACGCCTTTTCGCGAGAACTCCTGATAGATTCTGAATCGTTTGCCAAATGAGCCAGAACAGCCCGGTATGCCCAGACCTCCGGGTGCCACGGATTGACGGCAATCGCCTTATCGAGCAGCTTTTCTGCTCCGGCATAATCTTCACAATCGATCTGGTGCTCGGCCAGCAACAATAATGACGGCACGTGATTGGGATTAATATAAATAGCAGCGTCCAGCAATTGGATCATCTGACTTCGGTCATTTTGATAAAACGCCCTGGCCAGTCCATAGCGCACGTCCGGATCTTTCCCGAATCGCTTCAATGCATCCCGATATTGATTGGCTGCCAGTTCGTAATCCTGCTTGGCCAGTGCCAAATCCCCGGCGGCCAGATAGGCATCGAGGCAGTTCGGATCGTTCTTGATAGCCCGGGTGAACAGCTCATCCAGAACAACCCGCGGTTCTTCCCCAAGCAGCAGCAGTGAGTTGCCTAAAGCAACCAAATCACCCGGACTCATGAACCTCAAATCGCGGCTCGTACCCACGCGAACGAGCCTGTTGATAGCATCGTTCGCCCGTCCAGGCTGGTTGTTGTGAAGATAAACTGTGTGGGCAAGCTCCAATAAACGCATGCTCACCGGATAATGCAGCAGCACGATATCCATATCATCCGCGGCCTTATCATATTGACCGAGCGCCACCAGCGATTTAATCGTCAAAGCCCGCCACTCGGCAGCATAAGCACCGTTTTCAATGGCCTTGCGTGTGGACTCAAGACATTCTGCATATTTGCCGGTCTTATATTGTTCTTGGGCTGCGTCAATGCCTGTGGCAGAGCTATCTGCCGCGATTGACAACCGGTACGGCCCGGCTATAAATGTTATGCAGGCAGCAAGTATAATAATCCGGACGGTCCGCAAGCTGCCTCCGCTGTGTTCTGATGTATATCCAAACACCGAATCCATAACGTATTTCCTCTAACAGCATGGGCGACATGTCCCTTCGGGACAAGTGGCCCATCCTACGCCAGCTCGATGTTCCAGCAACGCGTAGGATGGGCAAATTCTTTGCCCATGCTGGGGATGGTAAATGTTCCGAAGCCATGCCCAAGCGCCACAAGGCGTCCCCAGGGAGCTGCCGCCTTTCAAGTTCACAGTTCATAGTTCGTAGTTCTTTGTCCATGAACTATGAACTCATAACTACGAACTTTATTTGGACTTACGCCCATATTCTAATCCAAACATACGGCCGAGTCAACCTGATGTGCGTTGCTATGCCTCATTTTAAAATAAAGTTTTAATTTTCTGTCATGAGCTGAGAGTAGATTGTGGAAAACCACAATAGCAAAGAGTGCCCCATTATTTATGGGTATTATTTCCTGCAGTTGTTACAGATATGTAAATACTACTCGTCAATAACTATTGAATCGTACCTTTTCATCTTTAAGTTCATGCCGCTTAAGCGGCTCTCTGCTTTCCGCTGGGTACCCGATAGCAACGATCGACTCAATTTTCATGCAGACTGGAATTTCAAGCACGCTCCGAATATACTCTTCCGAAGTTGTTTTGTCATCATACATTCGTTTTCTTATTTGTATCCAGCAACTACCCAAATCCATCGAATGGGCAACCATCTGAACAAGAATCGAGGCGATAGAGCAGTCTTCAACCCAGACATCGCTCTTTTCGCTGTCGGCACAGATGACGATGCCGAGAGCCGCGTGTTCTAAGAATCGCGATCCGTGAGGTTTGCAGAGAGCCAGTTTCTTCAGAAGCTCCCGGTCGTCCACAAAGATAAATTCCCAGGGATCGATGTTTCGCGATGAGGGTGACCTTAGGACAGCCTCTTTTAAAATCTCGATCTTCTCCTGCTCGACGGATTTGTCTGTGTATTTTCTGATGCTCCTTCGGGTTCTAAGCAGTCCAATCATATCTGGCACCTCCCTTTTCGGCTAAGTTAGACAAAAATTCATCCCTTCTAAAAACCATCCGTCAGCCATTTATACTCTGAAATCCTCCTTACGCAAACCGTGTTTTTCATTTTGTCGAAAATAGAGCGGGGCTGTATGTCCGCCATTTTCGCGGTTTGTCCGATGTGGCCTTTGGTGGATTCTAATAGCCGCCTTAGGTATTCTCGCTCCAAACGGTCGAGGAATATCCGGCGGGCTTTGCGCCAAGGCAGTTCCAGAAGAGGTTTCGAACCATCCTCTATAAGTGTCAACGCATCATGCATGGCATTGGTTTTTGGGGAAGAAACCGATGTTGTGCCGCTAATAGATTCCGGCAGGTCACCATATAATGGCACTAAGTTAAGCAATTCCTTTTCATAAATCAAGGCCTACCTTGACGATGAGATAGGTGTAAACCATCTATATT
>JAFGPJ010000315.1 GCA_016936275.1 Sedimentisphaerales bacterium | reverse complement strand
GCGGATTATGGCTGGCGGATATTTGGATGCCCCCGGCGGCGTTATGCTGCCGAATCAGAACGCCTGTGGTTGGTGTCGCGGCAATGCCTGCATCGATGACCTCGCGGCCGGCCGCGCACAAACCGCTGAACAAGGCGTTCGCCAGTAATAGCCCTGTTGTGCGACCGTCGCGTGTTATAATTACAGGGCCTTTGGATAGTGTGCTCGCAAAGGCGCATGCGTAGCGGATAGCAACGTCGGGTGTCAGACTTTCCCCGACGATGCCACGCAACCCGGAAACACTAATAATCAATTCACTCACGATCGCTTTCTCCAATGCGCTTCCTTAAATACCTCATGTACGGGACTTCGCAACTGATGATCATTCGGTCATACCGGTTTGCCGAGCTGTTCGGTTATTTCGGAGAGCTTTTCATCCAGCAGCTCTTTGCTCTTTGCTTCCACATTTAACCGCAGCAGCGGCTCTGTATTGCTCGGCCTGCTGTTAAACCACCAGTCTTTATACCCAATTGTCACGCCGTCCAGGTGGTCTATCTGCCCATCGTTGTATCTTCTTGCAAGCTCGTCCATTTTGGCCTGCTTGTTTTCCACTTCGAAGTTTATCTCGCCGCTGCTGTAGTATCTTCGGAGCGGGCTGATTAGCTCGCTTATCGGGACGTTTACCTCACTGAGAATGTTTATTATGTGCACCAGTGTAATCATACCCGAGTCGGCATAGAAATTATCACGGTAATAGAAATGTCCCGAAAGCTCTCCGCCGAATACCGCGTGAGAATCACGCAGGGCCTTCTTCATATAAGCGTGTCCCACCCTTTCTCTTCGGGGCGTGCCGCCGTGCTTGATGATTTCCTCGGCGACGACTCTGCTGCTGCGTAAATCATAAACAACAGTCGATTTCGGATGTTTTTCCAGAAAGTAGGGCGCCATCAAGGCAGTCATTAAATCGCAGCCGATTGTATTGCCTTTCTCGTCAACCATCATCAGCCTGTCAGCGTCACCGTCGAAGCAAACGCCGAAATCACACTTGTTTTTCTTTACCAGTTTTTTCAGTTCGGCCAGATTGCTTTCGACAAGAGGATTCGGTTCGTGTTTGAATTTGCCGTCGTGCTTAAAATTAATTTCTATAATTTGTACCGGCAGCTTGCCGAAAATTGCGAGAACCATCTTGCCCGCCATTCCGTTGGAAGCATCGACGGCGATTTTCAATTTCTTTACATTCGGCCTGAGAAACTTCAGTACGTGCTTTTTGTATTCTGCGGTCAAATCACGGCTTTCAATTGAGCCGGTAACATTACCTTTAGTATGAAGTAAAGCCATTGCGATGTGCTCTATATCTTTAAGCCCGGTATCGCCGCCGATTGGCTTGGCTTCCAGGCCGGATATCTTGAATCCGTTATATTTGGCCGGATTGTGCGAAGCCGTGACCTGAACGCCGCCGCATGTGCCGAGATGATTGATTGCGAAATACATCTGTGGCGTATCAATCATTCCTATATCTATGACATTTGTGCCTGTGGAATTCATTCCCTCGATTAGAGCCTTGGCTATTGCTTCGCTGTGCGTTCTCATGTCGCGGCCGACGCACAGCGACTGGGAAGCGGCCTGGCCACGCTCGTAACCTCTAAGAAGCGACCTTAAAAAACGGGCCGTGGCGCAGCCTATTTTCCACGCATCCTCCTCATTAAGCTGGTCGGGATAAATACCTCTTATGTCGTATGCCTTAAAAATTCCTGGATCCATTCATTATACTCCGTTAAATAAACTGCCTTAATTCGCACGATACTATAACAAATCAGGCGGGGGATGTCAGCAAAAATGATTGGCGGCGGGATATTCTCAAGCTGCGATGAAAATCAGGTACAAGTCTCCAAGCAAGATAAAAACACGGATTTTTAACGGTGAAGGGTCTTTGGGTTTATTGTGTATGTTTATATAATGCTGCAAACAATAGACTTCGGTTCAAAGGTGTCTGTCCGTTTATAAATTCAACATTAGCTTGGCAGTGGTAAAATAAATCAGCAGGCCGGTGATATCGACAATAGTAGTCAATGCAGGGCTTGCCACTACCGCTGGATCGCATTTGAATACCGACGCAATCAGAGGTAAAGCAGCTCCAATCAAAGTAGCGGTTATAACCTGCAAACCCAATGCAAGTGCGACAGCCCAGCCTACTGTTATCAAGGAAAAACCAGCCGGCAGATTGGATGCGTCCGCGAATAAAAAAAGTCTGCCAAAGGCTAAAATTGCCATCAGCAAAGCTAGTGGAATAGCAACCTGAAGCTCCTTCAGCAGTACGCGCAATATGTCTTTAACGGAAATTTGCTGCAAAGCCAGCGCACGAATCACAAGTGTGGCTGATTGACTGCCCGTATTGCCTCCTGTATCTGCAAGCATAGGCATAAACGTTGCCAGAATAGCAAACTGTACCAGCAAAGCCTCAAAACGCTGGACAATTAAACCGGATACCAGGCCGAAAATACCGAGCAATATAATCCAGCCGCAACGGTTCTTGAAATGCCGCCAGGCGGGGGTCTTTATATAACTTATTACCTCGTGCTGGCCAGTGATCGCCATAAGTTTTTCTATATCTTCTGTCTGTTCCTGGCGAATAATATCAAGTGCGTCATCGTGAGTAACGATGCCTACCATGCACCCATTATCATCGACAATAGGAATGGCGATCAGGTCGTATTTTTCAATCAACCCGGCAACGGCCTCCTGGTCGTCATTTACGTTGGCTTTGATTGCGTCGCCGTGCATAACGTCTTTTATTAACTGACCGGGCTTTGCCAGAATCAGGTCTTTGAGTGATACAAAACCGGTCAGTTTTCTGCTTTCATTAATAATGTAGACGTAATAAATCGTTTCCTTGCCGGTAGCCTGGAGCCGAAGCTGCTCTATCGCCTGAAATATGTCGACCTCGGCTTTGAGGACGGCATAATCCGTGCTCATCACGGCGCCGGCGGTACCTTCCTTATAGGCGATTAGTTTTCGTATATCTTCACGTTCAGCTTTTGCGACCAGCGGCAGAATTTCCTCGCGAAGTCTATCATCTATTTTGTTAACAAGGTCTGCCCTGTCGTCCGGGGGCATCTCCTCCAGAAGCCGAGCCATTTCTTTCTTGCTTTCGCCGGTCACCAGCTCGACCTGCTTATCAAGCTCAAAGTGGGAGAAAATCTCGGCTCGAACCGGCACGTCCAGCATATGCAGAATCTGCCAGATTTCCAGGTTACCGAGCCCTTCGAGCAGTTCGGCGACTGTTCCGGGATGGGTCTGTTGACAAAACTGCCGGATGGTTTCAACGTCGTTGCTTAAAATCAGCTCCCGCATTTCGGATATAAGAATAGGATTGATCATAGTCTGCCTCCTTGAAGCTGCTGGATTACAGCCGGAGGCAAACCGAAAGGTTATCTATAAAACAATAACATTGCCTCGCAGGCTCTCAAATTCAGCCGCAACGGTCCAGGGTCGTCGTTATTTTCTGTTAAATGTTCCTGTGGCCTGTAACTGCTGCTGCCACCTTCAGAATCATTCATTTTAAGGTTCTCCAAAAGTCACAAACTCTAAATGACATCACAATTTAACGATGCTATGCCGGTACGTCAACAATTACTTTTTTGACTTTCAGACTCTTGATTTTTAAGTCTTATCGGAGTTGTGCCTATATGCTATGACGTTGATTTTTTCAAGCGTAACCATACCTTCTCTAATCATCTTGTCAATTTCGGGAAGTATTTCCTGTATTTTTTCGGGTTTATCAACAATCTCAATCACAATCGGCAGGTCTTCTGAAAGTCTCAGTATTTTAGCAGTATGGATCCTGCTGTCGGCACCGAAACCCATCGAACCCCGAAGTACGGTAGCGCCAGCCATGCCTTTTTGGCGGGCAAGATGGACAATTGCTTCGTAGAGCGGTTTGCCTTCGTACCGGTCGGCTTCTCCAATAAAAATACGTAAAAGTTCTGCTTCGGACGGCAACTGCATATTAACCTCCATTTCTGAATTTATAATAATTTTCCAATGGTCAAGCCCGTTATAAGGCCTGTTATGCCAATCAAGTTTTGAAACAGGATATTCACCGACGCCCAGAGCCATTGGGATTCATTCAGCAACTGACTGGTCTCAAACGCAAAAGATGAAAAAGTGGTAAATGCTCCAAAGAACCCGATAAAAACGAAGGTTCGCATTTGACCACTGACTGAAAGTCTGTTTTCCATAAACGCCCAGAAAAAGCCAAAAAACAAACAACCAATAATATTTATTGCCGCGGTGCCAAGTGGAAATTCGGTAGATATAAGCTTTTGAATTACTCCTGAAAGCCAATAACGAGCAAGCGTCCCAAATGCCCCGGATAGACTTAGAAATAAAATCTTCTGCCACATGTCCGTTCTCCCAAATATCTTATATCATGTTAACTTAGCATGACCATCAGTGGCAGCTTATAAAAAAACTCCCACAGTTTAATCCACTGTAGGAGTCATCAGCCTTTTAGCGGTTAAATGGGGAACTCCATCCCCGAGCCTTAATATACGAAGTGCATGCCGGAGTGTCAATAAATTTATGGGGTGGTATAAATCAAATACAAACCGCCGAGCAGGACGAGAATGCCGCAGATTTTTTTGAGAATGACCGCTCCTTTGGATTTCTCATTCCAGTTCATATAGTGCCGGACAAGCTCGGTGCACGTGCCGGCAAAAACAATCACCGAGCAATGGCCGACACCATAGACGACAAGCAGGGCGATGCCGTAGGCCAGGCTTGTTGAGGCGACTTTGAACGTTACACCGAGCATAGGGGCCATAAAGGCGAAAGTGCACGGCCCCAGCGCGATGCCGAAGACAAGACCGAGGATAAAGGTGGCCAGCATGCCTTTGCGTTTAAAGCCTACATTACCCGGGCCGGAGAAGGGCATTGGGATTACGTCTCAAAGAAGCAGGCCAACAATAAAAAAGATGAAAGCCACGAAATAGTTGCCGTACCGGCCGACGCTGCCCACCATCCTGCCCAAAGCGGCGGTAACGGCCCCGATTAAGCCGATTGTAATCAAGATGCCGACTGCGAAAAGTGATGATGTTATAAAGGCCTGTCTGGGCGACATATTTCCCTGCTGGCCGATAAATCCGATGATGAGAGGTATACTCGATAAGTGACACGGGCTGAGAAGTATGCTCAGAATTCCCCAGACGAAAGCGGCGGCCAGAGATATAGCGGCTGTGCCCTCGACGGCATGAGTCAGCATTGTGAAAAGTTTTTCCATCCGTTAATTGTTCCCCCATTTCCGGTATTTTTATTCAGGGACACATTCACCGATCTTACATGCCTTTTGAATCTGCTGGGGCGTTAGTTTCATCTTGTCCGCCTGGGTCGCTAGGGGAGGTGGATTGACCTGTCGCCATGCTTACAGCGGAGAGGACCACTGACATCATGCTGATACCAATAACGGTCCAGTATGTATTCATGTTTTTTTCCATCCGTCGCTTTTAGAACGAGTACGTTGCCTGAAGGAACAACCAGTCAGCGTCTGGGCTTGGCCCTGTGTTCCTTACAAATTGCCCCGGGAAAAAGTGCGAGTAGCCCGCCAGCACCTGCCAGTGGCCGGTGACCTTGTAGTTGAGCATCAGGTCGAGCTCCTGGCCGACGATGGAGCCGGAGCGTCCCGTCAGGTCTTGTCGCTGTGGCTGGCCATTTACGTAGTACCACGCATCGGTGCTGGAGTCCAGGCGAAACAAGTGCCAGTCTGCGAACAGTTTCAGTTTCTGCGTCGGCTTAAGGCTGAAGGACGCCTGGTAGTCCTGTATGTTCATCCAGCAGAACAGGTTCATGCGGCCATAGTAGAGAATGTCAACGGCGCCGCAGGCGCCGTCGAAGGTCTCGTAGTTGCCTTGTCCTGGGCTTCTGTCGCCGTTGCCGTAGCTGAACTCCCCGCCTAATCGTGGCTCCCAAGGGGCATCGAACGTGTAGCCGAGGCGGGTGTTAGCGCCCCAGGCATCCACATTGATACTGTTGCGCTCGCCGACGGTGTGCGCAAGGGTAGCGGCGTAATCCCAATGCTTGCCCACCTTGCCATCTGCGTAGAAGCCCAGTGTGTGCGTGTCCAGCTCCAGGCGGTCTCCTGCGGCATTGACCACCAGATCGGGGCGGGTGTGCTTAGCTACCCAGAACAAGTCGAGCGTGAAGGGCAGGTTTTTCACCATGCTGTAGGCCCCGTCGGCGTCGAGGCAACGGTCACGCTGGTCGAAGTGGTGGGGCTCATAGCGAACGCGGTTGGCGAAGATAAAGTGGGTCTCAGCAAAAGGAAGGTCGGTGAT
>JAFGPJ010000314.1 GCA_016936275.1 Sedimentisphaerales bacterium | reverse complement strand
CGGTAGCCCTCATTGCTCGGATCTTTGTGCCCGCATAATGGCACCTTTCCAGCGTCCTTCGGTGTCATCTCGATTATCTGGACTTCGACCTTGGCTTTGTCGGATGTCTTCATAAGCTTGTTCTCCTTTCTACTTCCATCTTCCTCTCAAGATTCCAGAAGGCAGTAATTGATAGGGGTGATCCCCACTACCACCAGCCCAATCACCGCACTATTCTGCTTATTCCACATAGCACTGCTCCTAAATGCTCCCTACATAATAGAGTCATTTCCTGGTAGGAGCAACAGAGTTCTTACCCAGCTTGACAATATCACAATTTGCGGTAGAGTGATTGGTGTTTTGAAATGCTTTGCGATGTTTCTTTCTATGGCCGGTCCCGGACTATTCCCATTCCATGATTTCTTTGTTTCCTTCCAAACTGCCTGTACCCTTGGCTATACAACGCAGGCTATCAAAGAAATACCCAATCCTTTCGCCGGTTTTGAAGAACCTTTGAGAATGTGCCGCGATGTCCTTGTCGGCTAATCGCCTCAGTTGCTTCTCCATAAACCACGTTGGATTTATGGCTGTGAACCCAACGTGGTTCACAGAGTAATAATATCCTCCACATAATGTCGCCCGTCCCCAAGAGACTCATCTTAATCCCTTGTTTCTCTTATCTGTCCACCTGCTCCATAAAACATGGAAAAATTTATCCTCGCCAGAAGTCCCGGATTGAAAGTCGCCTTGCCGCCGGTTAGAATTTGAGCCGGTTAAGATTGTACTGTTGCTCATGTTATCGCAGCGCCGTAAGGCGTGCTGCGAGGTATCCTAATTAGAGGAAGGACTCATATTGAAATACGCATCAGCATTCGGTTTGTGCATTGTGGCCGTAGCGGTTCTGTCGGCCCCCGTCTGGAGCGAGCAGTCCACAGGACACCTTACAGCGCAGCTCGCCGTCCCGCTGTCTGCCGGCGTGCAGGCCAAAGCCATAAACCACATTGGACTTACGGCTGTGTACCCAACGTGGTTCACAGCGTTTAACTTCGACGGCAAACAAGCCTTAGCTCGCTGGGTGATCACCGGCGACGTGGTTATCGATGTGACGAAGGGCCGTGAGGGGCCGAACAGCTCACTCAAAATCGGTCCCGGCGGCAAGGCCCTGCTGAAGCTCCGCGAGAAGGACGAACCAGGCAAGGTCGAAGTCTGGATCTATGACGACGGCACTGTGCCCGAGGACTTCAAGGTCGGACGGACGGGCCCGCGATTGGGACTGGTGCAAAACGACGGGAAAGTATTTGCCGTCGGCATCCTCTACGTCGGCTATCTCGGCGGCGACGAAGGATACACCGCCACGGCCTGTGACGGCAGGCAGTGGTTCGATAAGTTGTTCTGGCTCGGCGTGAATCGTGCCCCGGCCGGCTGGCACAAGTGGACCTTCGACTTCAATCCCGAGGTGGGCCTGCAAATCTTTCACAACGACAGGCAGGTTAATGCCGTGGACTCCCGCAAGACGGACTTGAAGGGCTTTAGCACCCTGGCCGTCTGGGGTGACCAGGGCAAGGGCAGGAACCAGACAATCTGGCTGGCCGACCTGTCGGTTACTCTGGGCGGCCCGGTGAATGTCCCACCTATCATCGAGGCCGATCCGTACGAAGAAGAAACCGTCGCCGCGGAGATGAGCCAAAGCCGCCCCATCATCGTCTATACCGAAGAAAACGCTCCTGCGACGCCGAAGCTCGAAGACCTGCCGCTCAAGCAGAGCGTTTCGCAGTACGGCATTACTTGGACGTTTGAGAAGTCGACCCGCGTCGGGCAGTTCGTTAACGGCGACTGGTATGTCGTTGGGCCGGTGGCTGTAGAGGCGATTGACCCCAAACCGCTTTACGGCAGCGAAATCCCCAGACGCGAGCTGGAAGGCATGGACAATGAGCGCCCGGAAGCCCAGCGCGTACGCAACGGCTTCATGCTCAATCCTCCGGCCAAAATGGAAGTCGCCTACGACAGCGGCATTCGAAACTGGTTCACCTCATCGCTAATTCAAAAACTGCCGATGAAGATGAAGCCCGGCGATTCGCTTGTCTCGACGATCAGTATGCCCAAGAATCTGGTGCTCCATGCCCAATTGAGGAACAAAATCGAGCGTGGTGTGGATGACAGCAGCCCGATTCGCACTGCGGCGGTCCTGACCTGCATGAGCGAGCCACAGCCGCCGGATGCCTTCCGGCCGGGCTTCTGCGACCGCCGGCAGAGGATATACCTGGCCCGGAACCTCAAGCGAGACCTGTTACCGAAAGTCGCCGCGACCAGGAGCATACCCAAAATCCAGCAGTATATCCGCTTTACCCAGCGGCCATGGGTGGGAACGTGCTTCTTCGGCTTTGAAGAGCCTGTAGAGAACATGCCGCAGTATGGCCTGGAGTACGGGCGGGTAGTTGGCATCTCCGCGTTGCTGCTCTGCACCGATATAAAGCCACAGCAGAAAGAGCCGCTGCTGGTGAACTTCGTCCAGGTAGGCATCGACCTGGGTGGTATGGTTCGCGCGGGACACCCCGGCTGGACAGCCTGGGGCGGACACGGCAGCGGGCGCAAGCTGCCCATTGTTTTCGCCGGACTTCTTCTGGGCGATGATGAGCTGGCCGGCATCAGCTTGTCCTACCCGAAGGTTAGTTTCGGCGAGGATGAGCAGACCGCGTACGGCGAATGCTGGACCGGGGCAAAAGTAGTCTTTGCCGGACATTCGGGGATCGACGCAGCCACAGGTGAGGGCCGGTCGCGAGGCAGCGGCTGGGGGCCCTACGAGCATACGCCGCCTTCGCAGTGGAAGGACGGCCAGAACACAAGCGAGAGCTATCGACGGTGCTGCACGAGCGTTGGGTGGGTGGCGCAGGCCCTGGCCCTGCGGCTGACGCACGCCGAGCAGGCCTGGGGTCACGATGCTTTCTTCGATTACGTGGATCGCTGGATGTATGAAGACGACGCTGCTTTCGTAAAAATCATCAAGGAAACGACCGGCCGGGACCACGATAAAGATTGGGCTCGCCAGGGCCAGGCATGGGATGCCTTCGTCAACGAGATGTGGGCGAAGCACCGTCCGGCGCTGCAGGCGCCGACTAACAGGTGGAAGGAGAAGCATGATTGACAACCGATCTCCGGGGCGCACCTTGTCTGTATCGATACGTTATGTGCGCTACCAAGAATCTCTGACACAGGGAGCCATGGCTATATGAAACACCAAACACTTATCCGCTTTATCGCAATGAAGACACTCTAATGTTAAGGTTTTGCCGGGATTTGTCCAATGGAACAATTTTCCGGAGAAGAAGGGTGGAATCGTCTAATGATGCAAACTCGTTACGGTAATCACCCACCACAGAAAACATGGTTCCCATCAGAATCACCCAATAATATCGTCCCTTGCGTGTTAACACAAGTTTGCCGTCGCGTACAACAAGTGCTCCCGTCAATAACAGAAACAGCAACTCACCGCCAAGAAACAGCCAGAAACGGCTACCCACCTTTTTTTCCATGTCAGACAGACTCGTGGAGCCGGCAATCAAAGCGAGCATGAACATATAACGCATGCGGTCACGTTTAGAGAAAACTCGACATGCCGTAATCGGGGATTGACCTGACAGGCTTCTCTGAATATAGTCTTGAACGGAAAAGGTATTATGGTACATGGCCCCGTTGATATAACCCCATGATCCTGGGCCCACTCCAATGTACTCATCGTGACTGACAATGTATTCATCAATCAATCCCGCCTGCTTGGAGAAACACCATACCGATTCGCATCGGTACTGGCCAGCCAGTTGATCCACAATGAAATCGTACGCCTTTCTCTCATGCCGGTAATGCCCTTTTCCGCATTTTTCCTCGATCTCCTTCCGTTTTGCATTGGAGATCATCAGAGGATAATAGGTAACCTGATCAGCATCTAACGCTCTGAGTGCCTTGACATCCTCGGCCAACATCTCCATGGTCTGGTTCGGGAAATTAAAGATCATATCGACATTCAGCGTATCAAACATCCCCTTGATCGAGGCCAATCGTTGCTTGATGTCCTCACTTGAGCCACATTGTTTGGATCGATGAACGCTAGTCAGAATATCGTTGCTAAACGACTGAACGCCCACAGAAAGACGATTGACACCAATGTCTTTAAGTTTTTGTAGGATATCCGGAACCAAATGGTCGGGATTGGTTTCCGTGGAAATCTGACTAATAGGCCAAAGTGATTTGGCCAGTGACAGGATCTCCACTAATTTTTTAGGCCATATAGTTGGTGTGCCCCCGCCCACATAGACGGAGTCAAACTGATACCCAAGCGAAAAGTAGGTTTTTATTTCCTTTTTCAAAGCCTCAAAATACCGGGCCGCCAGCTCAGGCTCAAATTTTACGCGTACAAAAGAACAATACGGACAGAGGTCGGCACAAAAGGGAATGTGAATGTAAAGAAGGTATTTTTTTGATTTATCGGGTAACAGCGGCGCACAGGACAGCCCAGGCTTAAAGGCCAGGTAGTGTTGCATTGTCTGTTTTGCACAGTATCGCAGCAAATGTTCAGTTAACATTTTGATATACTTCTATGGTTCGCAGGATTAGTGCTGTGTCAATTCTAAGCCTTAAGGTTTCTACTTACATTCAACGGCCACTCGGACCCTTAGATATCATTGCAAAAGACGTATCACTATAAAAGAGAACTCTATATATGGCAAGCATAACACAATGTAAAGTGTTATTTTTAACAAATGTACCTCGCGTCACTCAAATCCTGTCTTCCTGCAAAAAGTACAGAATTGACTTGCAGAAAACCGTTAAAATTTCATGAATATGGGAGGATATTTCTGAACAACTTTGGCCAAGCCGGCAGCAAAGAAAGGATTTGTTTTTTCGTATGTTCTTTATCTTCAGCACTTTGCTGATTTGAGGTTGAAGGTTCGAGCCCTACTCGTGGAGTTTATCACACAGACAGAACAGAATCCCCGTAGTTCAGTAGTAAAGCAGTGACATGCCGCTACCCGACCGGCATTAAAATAACAATCCCTACAATGTTCTGCGTCGGCGCAGCCAGCTGATAATACCTGCACCGAGACAGCCAAGTATAAGGGCACCGGGAGCTGGAATGGTTTGAACCGGATTAGTACCCCCGCCTGAGCCGGGATCCCAGCCGTTGCCGCCGGAGCCATCGCCCCAACCACTATTGCCAGAGTCAGTGCCCGAGCCATTATCACCGGAACCAGAATCCGTGCCACCGTCGCCTGAACCACCGTCTGTGGGATCATAATCCCAGTCGATCTCGTCAGGGTCAATGACCCAGCCGGAATCACCGTCATAGCCCGAGCTGCCGCTGCCAGAGTCATAATCCGAGCCGCTTTCTACAGGATAATAGCGTGTGTCTTTATCACGGTCTCTCAAGCCAAGGACATCATCCAGGAACCAATACAGCCATTCCAAGAGAAAGAATTCCGAATCCGAGTCTTTTGTAACCGCATAATAACTCGGCGTTTCGGTCTGAGATGATCCTGTCTCCGGCAAGGTCGGGCTCGCCATTACAGCCGAACAAAATCCAACATAAATTGTGATTATGGCAAAGATTAATAAGAACTTTTTCATCTTCTTTACCCCCCTTTGCTTTATAAACATGTGTTACAAAAGCACTACATCGTTAATCCGGCAACAATCCGCTGTGTAGCACGGGAAACTGATAATTATCTCCGCTACTATTTGTCGTCGCCCTTTCTTAGTTAAAAGATATAATACCATAACTGCCCCTGAAAGTCAAGAGGTATTCGCAGTGGCTTTTTAAATGTATGATTTTCTTTCCTATATATAACGGCATGAGCTCAAAACTAAATCTTTTTAGGACCTACACGTCATTCGATAAAAACTTTTCTGTTTATATTTCAGTTTTATCATGGTCAATTCGCCAAAACCACGGCCAGGCATAGCACCAGGGCAGGATTTCCTCTGTAAAGACGGACTTGGGACCAGACGAGAAAACCGCCCAGGAAATGATCAACGCAGGTTGCGATTTCCGAGAACTTTATCCACCGTCACCAAATTCCATTCTGGTGGCGGAGAAGACATGGCCGTTGCTGATGAATAGCCAGGGCCAGACGAAAGAACTCTACAAATTATAATCGGATCTTTCCCAAGACGGCACCTGGATACATGAGCCACGACCACTGCGTCCATGGCCGCGGGAGCAAGTAATTCCTACGAGAACAAATCCGGCACAATCCACTGGACAGAAGCATCTGCTTGTGACGTCAGCAACTAAAATACACTTACTCAAGATAGAATCCCCGCATGATATAGCGATCTACACCAGATAGTTCAATGACAAATTCTGGTGTATTTCGCAGGATTATTGTTGTCGGCGTATGAAGATGGTCGTATACTATGCAACTGTATGGTCAGATTAAATACTTGAAATTCAGAATAGACATAGCCCAAAGCAATTATCCACACCGAACAAAGGAAAGGGTCAACACGTGGAAAACCAGAAGAGCAAACAAGCGAAAAACCGTGGCACGTTTCATAGTCGAAGAACATTTCTGAAAGCAACAGCGGCATCAGTGGCACTACCCTACTTGGTCCCGGCGTCCGTGATGGGAAATGCCGGCAGCACCGCACCAAGTAACCGTATCGTAATGGCCGGCATCGGCATCGGCAACATGGGCCGGGGCGATCAGGGCAATTTCCTGGGCCGCGATGATGTGCAGTATGTCGCCATGTGCGACGTAAAAAGAGATGTCCGTGAGTGGTCGAAGAACCAGATCGACGAGAAATACGGCAACAAAGACTGCAAAGCTTATAACGACTTCCGCGAAATCATGGTACGCGATGATATCGATGCGGTGCATTGCGCTACACCGGATCATTGGCACGCGATCATTGTGATCGAGGCATGCCGCAACGGAAAGGACATCTACTGCCAGAAACCCGAGACCAGGACGCTCCGCGAAGGCAGGCTGATGATCGACGCTGCCCGGCGTTATAGTCGGGTTGTATCCGGCGGCAGCCAGCGAGTGCTCGAAGATTACAGGAAGATAGTCGATCCCTGCTGGAACGGAGACAAAGGCATCATCAAGTCGATCAACGTTAACGTCGGCCCGTTTCCGATTGACTGCAACAAGAAAGGCGAGCCGGTCCCCGAAGGATTCGACTGGGACATGTGGCTCGGCCCCGCCCCCTGGGCGCCGTACCATCCCCACAGGTGCAGCGGCAGTTACAACATCAACGGGGAAAGCTGGCGGTCGTTCAAAGATTACTCCGGCGGCGGCATGACCGACTGGGGCGCACATCATTTCGGCGGTGCGACTTTCGCAATTGACGTCAGGGAGCTGGAGCCCGAGGAAGTCATCTTCCACAACGAAAACGGCAGAAAATTCGCAACCTGCCGCTATCCGAACGGCAAGCTTATTCACCATAACTACCCGGGTCGAGGAAACATGGACGTGGAAGGTACGAATGAGAAAGGCCCCTCAAAGCCCGTTCCCGATTATGCAGGAACCGGCGGCATCTATGGCGACTTCATCGATTGCGTCAAGACGCGCAGAAGGCCGTTCCGCGACATCGAATTCGCAATCCACACCGCAACAGTATGCCACCTGTTCCTCGTTGCCTACGAACTTGAACGGTCCTTGAAATGGGACACGGCCAACCAGCGGTTCATTGACGACGACGAAGCCAACCGTCTTGTCGATGCTGCAAGAAGAGAACCCTGGGTGATTTGAGCAGGCTATGATTACAACAAGGAGACTTGATTATGACTAAAGAGACTACTAAATTGACACTGGCGGCAGTTACAGCTACTGTAGCCGTTGCACAAACAGATTCGACCGCGATAAACAAAGCAGTTGAAACGCTCAAGACCTATGACTGGGGCGATGATCCAGAGACCTTAAAGCCGATCGACCGGGCGATCATCGCCACGCATGGCGACACCGCCGCACGTATGGCGCTGGAAAAGAGGCTGGTAGAAGCGCTTAATGGTGGCATCTCACGATCTGCCCTGGATTATGTGTGTCGCAGGCTGAGGATTGTGGGCACAAGACAGTCCATCGAGGCACTGGCCGCTCTGCTGCCGTCCGAGGATACCTCGCACATCGCACGCTACGCCCTGGAACGCATTCCGGACGAAAAGGCCGTCGAGGCGATGCGAAACTCGCTGCCGAAGGTTAGCAACAAGCTCAAGCCGGGCATTATCGGTTCGCTGGGCAAACGTCGCGACAAGAAGAGCATTCAGGCTATCTCGAATCTACTCAGCGATCCCGATATCCAGGTTGCCAAGGCCGCGGCTGAATCACTGGCCATGATCGGAACACCAGATGCAGCCAATGAACTGAGCAAGTTTGCCAAGAAAGCATCAGCCGATATGAAAATACCGGTAGCAGACGCCTGCCTAATGTGTGCTGAGCAGTTCATGGCCAGCGGCCAGAAGTCTGAGGCAGTAGCTTTGTACAACGAGTTCAAGTCAGACGACCAGCCCGCACAAGTAAAGGCTGCCGCCATGAAAGGTATCATAACTGCAGCGACCAAGAAGTAAAGTCGCATAACAGGCAAAAGGTGTACGGTTTGCTGCAAGAAGTTGGCCCCAGATCCAGACTACGACAGTGAATGTGTATCCAAGACTTGTGTTAATGGGCGATACAGGATTCGAACCTGTGACCTCACGGGTGTGATCCGTGCGCTCTAGCCAACTGAGCTAATCGCCCTGCAGCTTATTCCTGATCGTATCAGGAAAAGGAATTATATACTGTAAAACGAATACCGTCAACTAAAAACTACGTCGCGACAATGTTGACCCGCCCCAGTTTGACACCCTTCATACTCAATATTTTCTCTGCTACCTTATTTATTTCACCGACACGGCCCCGAAGTATTATTACTTCCAGACAATCGTGCTCATCGAGATGGACGTGCAGAGAAGATATTATCTGCCGGGATGAATCCAAAGTATGCGTATGCTGCAATCCTATTAACGATTCGGTCAGTTTTGTAGAGTGATGGTCGTAAACAAGAAGAACGGCGGCCACCGCTTTCGCTTTTGGATTTTGCAACCGTTCTTCACTTAGCCGCCGTCTGACAAGATCGCGTATAGCCTCGGAGCGGCTTTCATAGCCCTGTCCGGCAATAAGCTCGTCAAACATCGAAAGCAGCTCTTTATCGAGTGACACTCCGATACGTTCGATTTCCGACATGTTCAATTCTCAAGCAGCGATGGGAGCCATTAAATAATCTCAAGCCGGCGGAGAATGGCCTTTCCCCAGCGGACGCTGCGGATCTGCGAGAGTATAAGCAATAACACTATCAACAACCAGTAGCCGCTGAAACGCAAATAGTAGATGACTTTGTCCAATACATCGCCGGATCGGCTACAAGACCATTTGACCAGCTCCTCGGGAGTATATATCGCACCCGGAACCATGCTGCCAAAGATTCTCTGCCACGGCAGCAGCAGAACAAGCATAAGCAGTGACAGGAAAAACGCCCTGCTTATATGGTTGATCCCGCCGAGCCTGCCGAGCAT
>JAFGPJ010000313.1 GCA_016936275.1 Sedimentisphaerales bacterium | reverse complement strand
GCTATACGAGGATGGGCAGCCTGGTGAGTTGTTTATCACTATGGCCAAGGAAGGCAGCACCGTCGGGGGCCTCATGGATGTTATCGGCACATGCACCTCAATGGCGTTGCAGTACGGCGTGCCTCTGATCACGTTGGTGGACAAATTCCGGCACGCCCGATTCGAGCCGGCGGGCATGACCTCGAACAGGGATATCCCCTTTGCAAAAAGCCTGATCGACTATATCTTCTGCTGGCTTGGCTGCCAGTTCATCCCCGGCTACGCCGACAAGAACACTCCCAACAGAGCAGCAACTCCCGGTACACCGGAAAACAAGAATGCGACAACCGCCAAGAAGTTAGTGGAAAAGACCAAGGATCTTGCACATAAAATCGCCGAGGTGAAAGTAATGAAGCAGGAAGTCAAAAAATCCCCAGCTTCGGAACCGGCGATTAAAACAGTGTCTACCGAGTCGAAAAGCAGATTTTCCGGCCTTGCTAATAGAATTGGCGTTCTTGTTGGCTCGACCGTAACCGAAGAATCCAGGGCGTTACAAGCTGAGACAAAGACCTTAGAGCAGTTTAACGCCCAGTTTGCACATTTCCCCGACGACGCCCCTGCATGCGATATTTGCGGCTCAATAACCGTCCGTAACGGCACATGCTATAAATGCTACAACTGCGGCAACTCTATGGGATGCTCCTAATAATTTATTATCGACGATTTACTATTAAGACCTCTGAAAAATCCTGCACTTCACAGTGGAGCAATCATCGTTCTTACGGTAAGATAGCGTTATTTAATAGTCAGTAGTTACTTTTGCATAATTATAGAGCTTACTAACTACCGCCCCACCCAATAGCCAGGAAGTCTGTTTCGAGTGGTCGGGTTTTGCCGCTGTCGAAAAAGTACCGGTCTTTTGTGACCACCGGCTCTGGATTGTGTTGTTGGTCATTAGCGCCGGATAATCTTCCCATAGAACTTTATAGCAGCCGAGGAATGTGAACCAAGATGTTTCCGAACAATCCGACAAGGTAAATGAAAATAGTAGGGATTATATCTTCGAATACCACGTTTTTCCCCTCACCCTCTTCACTACAGAGGATTCTTCTGTCTACTTTCTTTTCTCTGTCTTAATTTTACTCCTTGTCAGAGCTATGTACAATTGCTAAACATCGATAAGGAAATGTCCGCGAAAGTGATTGAAACAAGTTGAAAACAGAAGTATGATTACAACAAATGTTGAGTATATTTGTTGCTTGAAAAGCAAAGAAAATGCCAATTCGTATATGTTCAGACTTTTAATAAAAGGGAGTGAGAATGTATAAAAGTAAAAATGCGTTCAAATCATGGCTGATCTTTTCGATGCCAATTATCTCATTATGGTTCTTCGATAATACAGTACAGGCAGCTCCTTTTGAATGCTTTGCAGTAAGTGATTTAGTGAGGATTTTTGAAGATGGTTATAACTGCCCCGAACCACAGGATTCACTTGAAATATTCGGCATAAGAAATGAATATGTTTCGGCCCAGTGTGTTATTAAAGCCAACCAAGATTTACAAAATGTTACAGTCTCATTGAGCACTCTAAAAAATACCACATCTTCATCTTCTATACCTGCCGATGTTATTACATGGAACTTCGTCGGCTCTATCCCAATTGAACAGAACACTCCGAAATACAGAAAAACGGATATAATTCGTGCCGCTCCGGCACAATTCCCCGATTATCTGGCCGAGGATCGTGAGGTATCTGTGAAGAAAGGAAGTTACAAGGCGGTTTATTTGACAATAAAAGTACCTCGAAATGCCGAGGCCGGTGACTACAAAGGGGACGTGACTATAAAAACAGATAAAGCAGACATATCCCTGCCTTTACATTTGACGGTTTATCCCTTAACGCTGCCGGATGAACGGCACCTGATGGTCACGGAATGGTTTACGACCGGTTATTTCAAAAAATTTCATGATATCGATGCTTCGGATTCGCAGCGGTTCTTTGAGATGCTCAGAGTTTATGCTGAAAATATGGCGGAGCACAGACAGAACGTCTTCAGAGTCAGTCTGGATCTGATTACATGCAAACAAGCTGCCGATGGTAGCATGAAATTTGATTTCTCAAAGTTCGACAAATGGGCGGATACTTTCTGGGAAACCGGATGTATGAACTTGCTCGAAACCGGATTTGTGGCAAGATTCGGCGAGGGCGGCTGGTCGAGCAATGAAATTCTACTGAGGGATTTTCGCGTTCAAACGGAATCAACCGGCGAAAGAATAACAGTTCCCGGCAGGGAATTTCTCCCGCAGTTCTTACCCGCTTTCGAAAATCATTTAAGAGAAAAAGGCTGGTTTGAGAAGACAATTTTCCACATTGCCGATGAGCCTTCAAACCACAATGTGATGGATTGGAGAGAAGCTTCGGAATTCATACACCAGAATGCTCCGGCACTTAGAAGAATAGATGCTATAGAAACAACACATTGCTTCGACAGACTGGAAATCTGGGTTCCCAAGCTGGATCATTTCGCCACGTGGCATGATATTTTCAAGGGAGCACAGAATCAGGGCTATGAATTGTGGTTTTATACGGTTGGCATTTTTCAAAACGGCTCCTATCCGAATAAGACTGTGGATGTTCCGCTTATCGAATCACGAATCCTTCACTGGCTGAATTATCGCTTTGGATTAAAAGGGTATCTGCATTGGGGCTTTAATAGCTGGACGGATGATCCCTTTACAGCTCCCGGAAAACACCGCGGCGACGGCTGGCACGTATATCCAAAGAAAGATGGGCTGATTAATTCCATGCGATGGGAGCAAATGAGAAACGGGATCCAGGATTATGAATATCTTTGGATGCTCGAAGATAAAATAAGCAAGATCAAAGCAGGGCTTGGCGAGCGTTTATCAATAATCGAGCCGTCTCGCAGAAGCGTGGAAATAGCTTCTCAGGTAGTAAAAACGCTGGACAATTATAGCAAAAATCCCGGCACATTATACAATGTAAAAAAACAGATCATTAATGAGCTTTTAGATTTGGACATAGCTCCCAAAATAATTGTTCAGACCAATCCGCTGGAGCATTCGACTGTGGCAAATAATTGTGCCATAGATGTTTTTGGATGGGCTCAGCCCGGGACAAAAGTAATTGTCAACGGCCGTACTTTGCCTTTGTCGGATGATGGTTTATTTATGGAGAACGTTAGCCTCTCACGTGACAATACAATCATAGTCGAGACCGAACATAAGAAAGGCAAAAAGATCATAGTTCGCTCTTTCGCGGTTCTATATTAACTGGAAGGTATCATGAAAAACGGAACATTAACAAGAATCTTTCTCTTTTTAATCCTAAGCTCGTTTGAACATGCATCAGGGGATGAAAGGATAACTCTTACAGCATTAAATAGCGCCGAAAGGGTATCTCAGGATCAAAAGGTCAATGGAGCTAAAACAGTAAAGATTTCATCGGCAAGAAATGAAGTGGAATCTTTTCAGGTCGTGGTTTCCGCTCCGACGGAAAATATTAACGTCACCAAAGTGGATATTTCCGATCTTACCGGCCCTGATGGCTCAAAGATTGAAAAAGAAAACGTCAAGCTCTTTAGAGAAGAATATGTCAGAGTTAGATTGTCCAGCCCTCGAGCGGAATTGCCGCCGGGGCTATACCCTGATCCTCTGGTTCCATTCATTAATCCTGTTACCAACGAATCTATCGAACCTTTAAATCAAAGCCGCGCCAGATGGGGAGAATCAGTCACAACTAGCGGTTATGATATGTATGCAGTGCCGTTCGAAGTCTTCAAAGGTCAGAATCAGGCTTTATGGGTCGACGTGCATGTCCCGATGAATGTTCCAGCGGGCACATACTCCGGGGCGCTTACTGTCCAGGCAAGAGGAGGGATCTCCAAAAATATCGACATCACTGTCACAGTCTGGAATTTTACACTACCCGACGGCCCGACACACAGAAATCATTTCGGCAGTTTCGGCAACGAAGCGCGATGTTTTAATATAGAGCGAAATTCCGATAGATTCAAACAAATCGAAATGCGTTATTGTCAGGCGATGTCCGAGCATCGCATAAATCCTCCAATCCCGAGCTATCTTCTGCCGCAAGTCAATGATGACGGCTCTTTGGAAATCATTCCGGAAAGACATACGGCCTTAAAAGAGTTTATTACTAAACTCCACGTTACTGATTTTGAAATACCAAGGGCACGTTTTGCCCGGCTGCCAAGCTCAACATTGAGGTCCGATTACAAAACTATATCTCCCGAAAATAGAACAAAAGCTCAGCGGTACTACAGGGAATTCTACAAATATCTTCAAGACAACGGCTGGGAGAAAGGTGCCTACTTATATATGCTGGACGAACCTAACCTGCGCGAGAATTACGAGCAGGTGCTTGTCCTCGGCCAGCTTGTCCACGAAGCCGTGCCGCAGATCAGATGCCTGGTCGTAGAACAGACATACCCGCAGGACTCTTCCTGGCCGGATATCGACCCGGCGGTGGATATATGGTGCCCTTTGTGGTCTTTTATTGACAGGGAGTCTATAAATGACAAAATCGCCCACGGTGATGAAGTCTGGTCATATACCGCCCTGGTGCAGCGAGCACCGAGTTATCATCCACAGTACCAAACCGTTAAGAACTTCGACACGCCGTACTGGCACATTGATAGACCACTGACTATGTACCGCGTCCCAACCTGGATCAACTACCAATATGATATTACCGGATTGCTCTACTGGAGCACCGTCACTACTGTCATCGAGCCGTGGTACAATCCGGCCTTTGCTCATCCCCGGCATTACAACGGAGGCGGTTTTTTGTTCTATCCCGGCGTGCCTTGCGGCATCGATGGTCCTGTAATCAGCATGCGATTGAAAAACCTCAGAGATGGCATGGAAGATTATGAGTATTTTGCGATACTCGAAAAACTAACAGATAAAAAAACCGTAAAGAAACTCGTCGATACCATCGCGCCAAACTGGTGGAATTTCTCAAAAGACCCTGATGAATTCCTTGCCGCCCGGGAAAAAATAGCACAACAGATTCTAAACCTTAAGCAGGCAGACAAATATTAATTGTTTTAGAATCTCAAGTCAGTCCTTGACGGTGATATCTTCCCAAACAACTGCTGTACGTCCGGGTAAATCCACAGTGGCGGCCTGGAGGCGATATTTTCCCGGTTGAGTAATTTTGAGCTTGACAGCCGCCACAATATACGGTCACCCATACCCGCCGGGATTTGGAAAATAAGAATTGCAATTTTGTCAACTTATTTTTAGATTAGATTGCTTAGGCTGGTATTTGCTCTTATGTAGAGAGAAAATAGCAATTGTATAGTATCAGGGAGCAGGCTATGACTGAGATTAAGCCAAGCCGTGAAGAGGCTTTTTCACTGCTGAAAAAGTACAATAAGAATGAAGGATTAATCAAACACGCTTTGGCTGTAGAGGCGGTGATGCGCTATTATGCCCGTAAATTAGGCAAGGACGAGGAAAAATGGGGCGTGATCGGATTAATCCACGACTTGGATTATGAACAATTTCCCGAGCAGCATTGCCACAAGACCGAAGAGATTCTTACCTCGGAAAACTGGCCGGCTGAGTATATAAGGGCTGTAGTATCCCACGGCTGGGGAATATGCACCGACATTGAGCCGCAAAGCGAGCTGGAGAAGGTCCTTTACACTGTTGATGAGCTGACCGGGCTGGTTGTGACCACGGCATTGGTGCGACCGAGCAAAAGCGTGATGGACATGAAGGCAAAATCGGTCAAAAAGAAATGGAAGGATAAATCATTCGCTGCGGGTGTAAATCGCGAAGTTATCGAAAAAGGTGCAGCAATGCTGGGTGTGGAGTTGGATGAGCTTATCAATGATGTTATTATGGGCATGCGCGATGTGGCAGACGAAATCGGCCTGAAAGGCAATCCGGATGTGTCAGGATAAGTCTATAGGTTTTGGGACTTGAGCTCGAGGTTGAGATATGTGTAAGTGGATTTATTTATCCGTGCTTATGCTTCTGTTAGTCGGAAGCTGTGACAGCAATAAATCAAATTTGACCGAAGCGGAGAAAGAGCGTCGAATTCTTACTCAGAAGATTGAACTTGTCGAAGCTGCAGGTGGATACGTGCTGATGGTAGGCGGCGAGACTCTCACCAGCGATGAGATCATCGACACTCGAACACGACTAAGCGGATTATTTATCTCACCAAAAGAGTATTTCGGTCCTTTAGCGCAGGCGAACGAGCTTGAGCTGTTCAAAGAGCGGACCAAAGAGCAGCTTGAAGAAATTCTTATGGCTAAAATCTCGAATATCCTGCTTTATCAATATGCCAAAAGGCAGGCGGGAGCGAATATTGACGAAGCTCTTGAAAATGCAGCAGAAAATGAGTACAGAACATTTGTTCTCGGCTATGGAGGTGACCAGGCCAGGGCTGACGAGGAACTTAAGCGAATGCTAATGGATAAGAAAAGCTTCAAGGAGCAGGTTAAAAACAATATACTTCTTCAGGAGTACAGGAGATCGAAATTGCCTGATTACAGGCCGGTTACATATCATGAGCTGATGGATTGCTACAACCGGATAAAGAACAAATATTTCGCCAGGGCTTCGAAGATAAGATTTCGGTTAATTGATATTCAACCGGACAAATTGGCGCTGGAAGACCCTAACGCTGATCCCTGGCAGCTCGGCAACAAAATAGCTAATGAGTTGCTTAGACTGATAAAGTCAGGTGAGGACTTTGGCGAATTGGCAAAAAAATATTCACATGGGGACTGGAGAGATTTCGGCGGATTGTGGAGATCGCTGCAGCCCTCGTCTTTGGCTGCGCCTTACGATATCCTTGCAGTTGAAGCAGCGAAGATCGAGACGGGTGAGATAGCAGGGCCTATTGTAACAAAGCAGCACATTTTTATTATGAAACTTGAAGAAAAACAGATAGCCGGTTATGAGCCGTTTGAAGAGGTCCAGGAGTTGGTGCGCGAGAAAATTCTGTTGGATCGTCAAAACGAAGTTGCTGAGAAACTCAATGCCGAAATTAGGCAACAGGCGAAACTCGGCAGAACAGACGAATTTATAGATTTTTGCCTGGAAAAGATTTATCAAATTAGCAATACCGGCAGTGAAACATAAGGTAGCGTAAGCCGGAGCCGGACAATAACGACGAATTACTGATTTGGATCAAAAGATGGAAATTGTTGCACACGGCATAGACCTGGTTGATTGTCCGAGAATAGAGCAGATGATAGAGCGGCACGGCGAGCGTTTCATCAGGAGAGTTTTTACTGACGCCGAGCAGGCTTATGCCGAGGCAAATAAGAACGAAGTAGAGAAATTGGCAGGTCGCTTCGCAGCTAAAGAAGCGATTTTAAAACTAATGGGAACCGGCTGGCGCGGCAAGATCGCCTGGACGGATATCGAGATAATCAACAATGCTGCAGGCCAGCCGGAGGTGACTCTCGGCGGAGAGGTTAAAAAAATCGCAGAAAAACTCGGTATCGAACATATCAGCGTAAGCATCACGCATACGGCAAATTTTGCCATTGCATCGGCAGTAGCGCTGGCACAAAGGTGACAGTATTAAAGTAGCTTTAGAAATTCTTCGATAGTAAGCTCGGCATCACGCAATAGTTTGCGTATAAGACCCTTACCTAATGTCTT
>JAFGPJ010000041.1 GCA_016936275.1 Sedimentisphaerales bacterium | reverse complement strand
AATCATTTACGATTTTCGATTTACGATTGACGATTTAATACTGGCATTCAGCAATAGTCAATTGACAATAGACAATAGTCAATCGGAGCGTTTTACCAGTGCGTTCCAACCTTTCAATAGTCAATAGAAAATAGTCAATTCTTAATTCGCTTCCAATGGGCCTTGCTGCATCCGGGCTGCCATGACGGATCCTCCACAAACCATATTTCGGGCACGGCACCTGTCGTCGTAGTCAAAATCCCCCTGCTGCCGTAAACTTGCAGCCCAAAACGTTCCGCAACTCCGTGTCTGGCACGGTGCGTTATTATTTGCGATTTAAGATTTGCGATTTTCGATTTATAAATCGTCAATCGACAATCTAAAATCCCTTGATTCACTTCAGGCTCTCGGTTATCTCTAACGCTGGCAAAGCACCATTTTGCATCTCCGGCGAAGAAACGCATTAGATCTATAACGTGTGTACCGAGCACCACAAGGTCCTCGCCGCCGCCTCGACGGTCTTCCTTGCCCCGGCCGCGCAGCTCGAGAATATCGCCGAGCAGGCCCTCTCCAATCGCCATCTGAGCATGCATCAAAGCCGGACTATACCGTGTTTGATGAGCAATAGCCAGTTTCAAGTTTCGTTTCTCAAGTGCGGCAATTATAGCATCCGCCTGTTCGAGATTCTGGCACACCGGTTTTTCAAGAAATATATGACAGTCGAATTCCGCACAGGCCAGCACCATATCGTGATGACAGTCGGGCCAGCGAGGGGCCACGCTAACGATTTGCGGACGCTCTGTCCCGAGCATCCGGCGATAATAGGCATAGCTTTTTGGAGCCTTTAACCGTTTTGCGGCAGCCTCACGGCCTTGAGGATCCTCATCGGCAACAGCCACAACTTCAGCCTGCTCGATATCGTTCCACACAACGTCAAGCCCGTGGCCGTAGTTTCCCCGCCCGGTTCTGCCAATAACGGCAACCTTGTACTTTGCCTCTTTAGCCCTGGAGCGGCCCGGTTGCCCTGCAGCCAAAGAAACCAAACCAAACGCTGTACCGGTTATGAAATCCCGCCGTCTCATGGCTTACTCCTGTTTCCTTAAACTCATCTATATTGTCCAGCCTTCCCGATACTTTGGCTTAATAAACTTATTGGCATCCGGAATGTTCGTGACTTTCATTTCTTTCCAGTCGAAGTTCAGCTTCTTGCCGGCACGCAGCGCGACATTGCCCATCAGGACAAATTCAGTGAGAGGCCCGGAGTAGTCGAAGTGCGTGCTCGGTTCGCCTTTGCCCCTACAGCCGTCGAGCCAGTCGCGATGGTGTCCCTTAACTCTCGGCAGGCTTTTCGGCGGCTTTCGGTAGGCACGCATTTTCGTTTCGGGAATAATACGCGGAGACCTCGACCAGCCGCCGCCCAGCATGGCACCTTTGGTTCCGATGAACAAAATGCCGTGCTCGCCGAGGCTCCGGCCCTCTTCCAGCTCCTTCGGTCGCGGCGGCATGAGTCCTCCTTCGTACCAGGTAATGCGAACGGATCCCATACCGGCACGAGACGGGCCTCATAAACGGTCCGGCAGAGCGGATTTTCGCAATAAAGGTGCTTTTTCTTAGCAATCGCGGCCAATGCAATCACACCGTGAGAATGGTCCGGCGTAGCGAGCAGTACGGCGTCGATATCTTCGCTGTCGAGCATCTGATTATAATCGCGATACGTCGGGCAAGTCTGGCCGTACTGTTTTCGAACCAGTTCGGCTGCGGGCTTCAGCCCCGCTGTATCGCCATAGTAAAACATGCTGTAGTCGCTCTCTTCATTTACGTCGCATAAGGCGGCGATACGCACGTCGGGCTCGGTGAATAGCTGTTTCATATTGACGATACCCTGGCCGCCCGTGCCGATGATTGCGACGTTGACTTTTTCGCTGGGTGAAACGTTGCCGGTGCCGCCGAGAACATGACGGGGAACAACAGTAAATGCTGTGGCTGCCGCCGTACCTGCCATGAAATCTCTTCGGGTAATCCCCTTCTTCGTACGAGATGAATTTTCTGACAGGTTCTTCATAGTGTTTTCCCTTTTTGTGTTAATCAGTATTTCAGTAATTACCTGCCGTCAAGTTTGTAAACAGCTATGGTAATTCCACATGATATTATAGCAAGCCCAGCCGATCTCGAATAGTTTTTTCAAGCTCCTCAGAGCAGCAATTGCTGAATGATTGCTGATTTTTTCGGCATACGGATGACATTTACATTAACACACTCTTTGGCAACTTATTATACTGTAAAAGCTTATAAAGATTCTGCACTTGCAGCTCAGTTGGACAGAGCAACGGATTCCCAAGTCAAAATGTATGTTCGTAAGTATTTATACCTGAAATGTTAATGATTGTCAGATTAATAGGCTCTAACAAAACCTGACTCAAGAAACAAGGGACCGTTTCGCGAGTCTATTTGAACAGAATCCTCGGCGTTGCTCGGAGATGACAAGCTGGGTTTTGTTAGAGTGTCTAAGCTCGACTTTTGCCATTTTACATAGTCATGCTGCCTGGCTGAGATAATCCAGCAGCAAAGTTTTTAATTTTGGTGGTAGTTT
>JAFGPJ010000312.1 GCA_016936275.1 Sedimentisphaerales bacterium | reverse complement strand
TGTTTTCGATCCGCAGTAAGAACGTCAAGGGCGAGATTAGTGGAAGTCAGGGCGTTCTTTACGACGTCACTGCCCAAAAAGAGCCGGACGTCATTACTGCTGAAGCCGTTAAAGCAGTATAATCATTAAAAACTCTTGAAGAATCCCGGCAAAATTTAAAGGAAGCCATGAGCAATTTTAGTCCGTTTCTTCTCAATTCTACTACGACAGAATTGTCATAGCAATACAGACAAACCTAACGTTTCTAACATTATAATCCGAGCTGATTGAAATAGCACCGGCAAAATTATATAATGTCTCCTTATGAACAGATGGATTACGAATATGTGTAGGAGGTTTATATGAGGTCGGTGCTCGTTTTTTCGCCTTTCGCAAGTCCTACATATACGCCGCTCGGAATAGCAACCTTGTCGTCATTCATCAAAGCAACCTATCCGCAGTGTCACCTTAACGCTGTCGATTTGAATATCGCCACCTGGAATTGGCTCATCGACCGGAAAAAGGAATACCAGCCATTTCGTGATTTCGTTCAGGGCAAACAAAAAGATTTTTTTGACGAAACACAATACAGAACGTACCAGCCAGTTTGGAAGCAACTGATGGAAACCAATGACGGCTATATTCGTATGGCCCGCCTTTATCTGGAACAGAACATTCTTGACGATGAGCTTCAAAAGCTGCTGGAATTTTATGCCAGCCTTGTCCTGGCAAACGATCCGGAACTCATCGGCTTTTCGATAATGTATCCCAGGCAAGTATTACTTTCTCTGGCGATTGCTAAATTCCTAAATTCTGCATTGTCCATGCCGGGACGCAATAGACCCATGATTGTCATGGACGGCGCCACGATCTCCGCATTGAACGGGCAGGAAATTCTCAACGCATGTCCCTTCGTTGACGCCGTATTCGAAGGCGAAGGCGAAGCGGGACTCGGAATGCTGTGTACAGGCCGGAGCTTCTGCAATATTCCGGGACTGTCATATCGAGGAACAGCCGGCATCCTGACAAACAGAAAAACAGACACAATTAGCCTGAATAAAGTACCTTTGCCGGACTTTTCCGAGTTGAATCTTTCCAGTTATTTTAATCCCGAGCCGGTAGTTCCTCTTATTTTTTCCCGCGGGTGCAAGTGGCGAAAGTGCCGGTTTTGTGCACATAATTTTTCCTATAGCGGATACAGGAGTCGAAACGCATCTCAATTCGTCGAGCACCTGCAAAAGCTCAACCGCCAGCTCGGCGTTCGGCATTTCTACCTGGCCGACCAGTACGTCGATGCCACGGATATGGAAGTGCTCGCCGAAGAGATTCTCAATCAGGGACTGAAAATCTATTTTCACATCATGGGTCGCCCGACGGCTGATTATACTCCCGAAGTTCTGCAAAAGCTCTTCGCTGCCGGCTGCCGGTGGATTAGCTGGGGCATAGAAAGCGGCTCGCAACGGCTGCTCGACATATCCCTTAAAGGAACGTCAGCTCAAACAATTCGAAGAATCATCAAGGATTCGCACCAGGCGGGCATTTCCAACCTGCTTATGATGATTTTCGGCCTGCCGACCGGCACGGATGAAGACTTCGACGCCACCATGGACCTGCTGGACGACCTTGTCGATTCGACCGATGCGATGACGGCCAGCAGCTTCCAGCTTTTTGACAGAACAGCGTTCGCCGCCCAGGCCAAAACTTTCAGCCTGGAAATCACGGGACGTGAGATTCTCTTTTCGAGCGAGCATGGAACCGTCCATTCAAACCGGCTTTTCTACCGGGAAAAAGACAAAGACGGCACAACTCGCCCGCCCAGAGGCCCGCTGGAATTAAACCGGCTCGAACGCCGCAGGCTCTGGAGCAGGCAGGACTCGATCTTTCAATATCTCACCTGCGAGCATTATCTCCTTTACGCCTCGCGTTCCACTATTAGAAACGGACTTGATGCGACAACATATAACATAATCAAGTAACCTGAGACCTTATCAATTCCTGCCCCATAGTCAATCTCGGAGAAAATAAGGCGGGGATCAGAATCGAATGTGATTTGGATATAAATTGTATAGGGCTTGTCTTTTCGCGGGATACCATGTAATATAGTTATCATATGGATACGAAAGTTACATATTGGATAGAATTGTCCGATTATGACAAGTATGGATAAAACAGAAGTTATCGAAATCCTGAAAAGGTATAAAGAGCTTCTTTCAAGACAAATGAAGTTCGAATCATTGATTCTTTTTGGTTCCTATACGAAGGACGCTCAAAGACAGGATAGTGACATTGATGTTGCCGTCGTTGTTGATGAAATGCCCGGCGATTATTTTGAAACACGACCGATCTTATGGAAACTTAGTCGAGAGGTTGATGACAGAATTGAGCCGCTTATTCTCGAAAAGAAACATGATGCAAGCGGTTTCCTGACCGAAGTGATGAGATCGGGTATTGTGATTTGAGTAATACCAGAACGTACTCAATCATTTTCGCATGAGAATGACGCCCTCTGATTGCACTATTGTACATAAGGTGTATATCTGGCATTTTCTGGGCGTGGCAGTTAAAGAAAAAAAATTCCAGGTCAGGACTTATGAGTGCGGCGTTGACGGCAGGATAAAGATATTGTCGCTGATGCAGCACCTGCAGGATATTGCGACAGGAGAAAAATGAAAAAATCAATTATTTTAATCTTTGCACTGTCAATTTTATTTTTTAAAACGGCATTCGCTCAACCGCAAATTTTTACTGATTTCTTCAATGGTAAGGCACATATCATCGACAACGATATTTTAGACGATGCGCATACCATAGAAATTGCCCTTGCGGCGGGAAGCACGGGATTAATCAATCTGAAAGCTATTACAATCAGCAGATGGGTGCCGTATGAAAACAGGTGGAAAGCCGTCGTACAGCAGGGCTGGGGAGCAATGATTAGGACCGCCGCGATTAAAGATGGCTTTGCGAATGTGCCGCCAATGTATCCAGGTGCGCCTTTGGGTACTACATTCGACCAGCGTGTCCCTGCGAGTAAGAATATAAAAGACACAATTCCTTTCAAAACACCGGCAGGTTACAAAATAGCAGCCGAAGCATTAAAGTGCACGGCAAAAAATCCGCTCATTGTTATTGTCGGCGGCAGAGCAACATGCGTTGCTGATGCTTATTTAATTAATCCTGTCATTGCAGATAAAGTTATTGTCGCTGAATATTTAGACCATCTGGGCAGTGACGGGCACCTTCCCGGCTACAATATCCAGGAAGATATGTGGGCGGCAAATATTGTCCTGAAAAACTTCAGAGTCATCGGCGCTTATTCAAAATCCTTATATGCGTATGCTCCGCAAGTATCTCTGGACTCGGCCAGTGACAAAGATAGAAATAAAATGCCCGGCAAGTATCTTGAAGATCTGATGTGCTTGAAACAACACCCCCTACTCAAAAAAGAACATGCGGATGGAGACGGGCATGCTGTTGCATTATTACAGGCCGGTTTTGGATTAATAGAAAGCTACGAAAGATGGTCATACGACCGGTATGAAGGGAGCAAGGTATATCTAAAATCCGATCCGAACGGAGATATAATAAAAGTGATAAAATATACTTCGTTGAAAGATGTAACTACGGCCTGGTGGGACATTATGAAAGCGCCTGGAGTTTTCTCAAGCACTATTCGCACAAAGAACGTCACAGTTTTTGACGGAGCCGATTATACGGGCAGTTATAAGGAAAATGGACCTCATTTCAGAACCGGTATCAATTATGAAAGGGCAATTGCTGAAGGTGAGTACACAAAAAATGATTTGTGGTCATATTACGGCATAGCAGATAATACAATATCTTCCATAAAAATACCGGGCGGATGTAAAGTGACTTTATACAACGGCGAACATTTCAACGGTACAAGTACCGTATATACATCGGATGTATCTTCCCTCGGAACGCTGGACAACGCCGTATCATCATTAAAGATCGAATACGCCGGAAACTGATTTTCCGCGAGAATTAAAAGCTCTTCACCCACAATGTTCCGAAAGAATAGTAGTGCTATTGTGTTTACGGCGTAAATCTGATATTGTTGGGGCGTGGAAGTTAAAGAAGAAACATTTCGGATCAGGACTTATGAGTGCGGCGTTGATGGCAAAGAATATAAATCCTGTTCGGAAAAATGTCATACATGACAAAAAAACAGAGTTCTTAATATAAGCGTTAGCTTCAGCGGCTTAAATATTTAGGAAAAAGTGCGAAAGTTAAGACGCTATTTCTCCATAAAACAGTTATTCCGGCCAATTCACTACAAATAATCCCTCCTAAAAAGACCTAAAAATATCGTTTTATATAAATATGGTCATTTTATTTGTCGATTAGATTATTTACTAAGAAACTTCGAGGCGTCTAAAATTTGAAATATTATTTAATAACAGGTCGCTAAAAATTGACGATTACAGGGGTATTTTGTGGAAAGCTTTATTCTATCAGCATTAACGCTATTTGGTCGTCAATGGTCACAATGGGAGATACTAACAATATCCCTGGCGGTTTTGTTTTTTTTGGTATGGATGACGAAGCAACAGCAAAGCAAAAAAGTCCGAAGTAACTATAATAAAGATCAGTTCCTGGACAGCTCACCCCTTATAGGACGTAAGCTTGGCGCCCATAATAAAAACCATCATGAAGTCAAGGATTGGAAACAAGACCGATTGGCTCCTGTTCAGAAACATCAAAATAAGCAGCACATACAAACAAAGGAATCTTTGGAAAAGCCGAATGAAGAAATTAAACAGCTCCAAGATGAAATCAGCAAACACAAACAGGCCAAGGTGAGTTTTGAGCAGCAGGTTTCCGAACTAACGGCTGAAAATGAAAAATTACAGCGTGAGCTTGCCGAGTCTAAACAGAACGAATCACAAAATAAGCAGAACTTACAAACAAAGGAATTCCTGGAAAAGCTGCAGGAAGAAATCAAACTACTCCAAAACGAAACCTACGATAATAAACAGGCAAAGATACGGTTTGAACAGCAGGTTAACGAATTAACAAATCACAATGAAATATTGCAGCGTGAGCTTGACAAGTCTAAACAGGCCGAATCACAAAATAAGCAGCATTTACAAACATTGGAAAAGCTGCATGAAGAAATTAAACAGTTCCAAAATGAAATCATCGAACACAAGCAGGCCAAGGCACGTTCTGAGCAGCAGGTTTCCGAATTAAAGGCTGAAAATGAAAAATTGCAGGGTGAGCTTGCCAGGTTTGAACAGGTCGAATCACAAATCGCCGAGATGACGGCTGCCTGCGGACCGCTTCAGGCGGAAGATTCTCAATCCGAGCAAATATCCGAGCAGCAAATCGTAGCTGAGCCGGCTGTCGAGGCGCCGTTTAAAAGAAAAACTGCGAAAAGAAGCAAAACTCATGAGCAGCAACATCGAACCGTGGACGGCGTAAGGCAAAAGCTTTGCCAAAAATGCAAAGAATGGAAGCCGGAAAGCAAGTTTCATAAAAATTCCTCAAGCAAAGACGGCCTGGCCGGCTCCTGCAAGACATGTAAAAACAACGCGGCACGAAAATGCCGCAGCCGACGGCAAGCCGCTCAGAGTTAACCGTTCTTTAGTTTCCTATTAAATTATCATTTCTTAAAAATGCTATTGTTCTAACTGTATAAATTTATTATTTTCTTTGCATGGAAGTTAAAGAAGACAAATTCCGGATCAGGACTTATGAGTGCGGCTTTGACGGCAGGATTAAGATATTTTCGCTGATGCAGTACCTGCAGGAAATCGCGGCCATTCACGCTGAACAGCTCGGCTTCGGATTCGACTGGCTCAGTGAAATCAACAGCTACTGGGTACTTTCGAATATCAGAATAGAAATCAGCCGGCTTCCGGGACGGGAAGATCAGGTCACTCTCAAAACGTGGCCGAGTGGATATAGCCGGACAATAGCTACGAGGGAGTTTATCGGCAATGACCAAAATGATTCGGAGCTGTTTCGTGCCGGCAGCGAATGGATGGTAATAAATAAAAATACAAACCGGCTGAAGAACCTGTTTAAGCTCGATTTGAATCTGCCAAAATCCGGGACCAAAGCCCTGCCGGACGAGCTTAAACGCTTAGAACCAAACGGCGACTATCGAAAAGTTGACGTGGTGCGCGTTCCTCGCAGCGCAATCGATTTGAACGGGCATGTTAACAATACCGAATACGTGCGATGGGGCATGGATGTATTGAGCAGAGACCCTGCACCAGGAGCGGTACAGGGAGAATTCAAGCTCAATGATAACATCCGCAGCGTGCAGGCCACGTATCTGTCGGAAGTCTTCGAGGACGATGAGCTGGATTTGCTGGCAACCCCCAATGAGGGCGGACAGCTCGGCGTTCTTGGAAGAAAATCGGGCGAGGAAAATAATGTTTTTTTGATGGAAATTAATTGAAGATTGCTTCGTCGCCTTGCTCCTCGCAATGACACCCAGTCTATTCGTGGCGGAGCGATTCGATGGGGTCCATATTGGCGGCCCGATAGGCCGGATAAATGCCGAATATGATGCCGACCGCCCCGCTGATGCCGAAAGCAAGCACGAGTGAAATACCCGTAATTACCGTCGGCATCCTGCCGAAATGTGTGACCAAAAACGGGATCAGCGAACCAAGACCAATCCCCAGGATACCGCCGAGGAAGGTCAGCATGAGAGTTTCCGAGAGGAATTGAATTATAATATCGCGTTTTTTGGCGCCGAGCGCCCGGCGGATGCCTATCTCACGCGTTCGCTCGCTGACGGTGGCCAGCATAATATTCATAATCCCGATACCGCCGACCAGCAGTGAAATCGCAGCGATGGAACCCAGAACGATGCTGAAAATACGCTGGGTCTGCTTAGCCTGCTTGAGCAGCTCCAAGGGAACGACGACCTGGTAGTCACTTTTCTTGTGGAAGCGGTCCAGTATCGTCTCTAAAGTGTCCCGCGTCGGGAGCACCTGGTCTATGGAGCCGACCTTCACAATAACCTCCTGCAGCTCGACTTTCTCGACAGAGCGTCCGCCGGTTCCGAACTGCAAAGATATCTCTCCGAAGCGGTTCTTTACGGTCGTTAATGGGATATAAATATTTCCAACATTAGCACCGCCCTGACTTTTTCCTTTTACAGCACCGTTTTCGATAGCGTCTGCCGTCGATGCGGCCTGGGCGGCACTGACCACTCCAACAACGCGATAATAATCACCCAATATTTTCACATCCTGATCCAGCGGCTCGTCAAGGACAAACAATTCCTTGACCACATTTTCATCGATAACACACACGCCCTGCTTGTGGTGCATATCTATGCTGCCTAGGAACCGGCCGGAGATAACCCTGACCGGAGAAATTTCCGGATACCATGGCACTGTCCCGATAATTTCGACGGCGACTTTGCGATTGCGATACCACGCCTGCTGGGGAATACGACGGCTCGGGACGACGACTTCGACATTGGGCAGGCTGTTGCGAAAACGTTCGGCATCAAGATAGGTCAGGCCGTACACGCGCATGGTTTCCTGCTGGCTGCCGACATCTTTATCTTCGGGAGGCGGCACGGTTTTTACAATAATGTTCCGGCTGCCGAGCCGGGCGATTTGCTCCTGTGCAGCACGGCTTGCACCCTCGCCGATGGCCAGCATGGCAATAACGGAAGAGACGCCGAAGATTATGCCTAAAGCTGTCAAGCTCGAACGCAGCTTGTGCATCCAAAGACTTTTGATTCCTAACTTAGCCGTGCGTTTGAAGCGAAATAAAAACATAGTTTACCGTAAGTTTTCCTTTTATGACTGCCTTTTTATCCTGCCATCGAAAATTTCCACGACTCTACCGGCGTTTTCGGCGATACCTTCGTCGTGAGTTACTACAATCAGTGTTTTGCCGCGTTTATGTAAATCGACAAGAATTTTCAGGATTTCCGCGCCGCTCTCGGAATCGAGGTTGCCGGTCGGCTCATCGGCCAAAATAATCAGCGGATCATTCGCCAGCGCCCGAGCGATAGCGACCCGCTGCTGCTGGCCGCCGCTGAGCTCCGAAGGCCGGTGATCAAGCCTTTCCTCAAGGCCGACCATTGTGGCCAACTCTATGGCGCGTTCGGCACTTTCGCTTTCGGAGTAGCCTTGATAATACATCGGGACCTCTATATTCTCAACGACGTTGAGCTGGTTGATAAGATTGAACGATTGAAAAATGAAACCGATACGAGCACCCCGTATCATGGACAACTGGTCGTCGTCGAGCAGGGCAACGTTCTGTCCGCCAAGCCAGTAGTCTCCGCTGGTCGGCCGGTCGAGGCAGCCGATCATATTGAGCAGCGTGGATTTTCCAGAGCCGCTCGGTCCCATGATGGCCACGTAATCACCCTCGTTGATTGTCAGCTCGATGTCACGCAGGACCTTCAATTCCACTGTCCCGAGCTCGTAATTCTTGCACAATCGATCCATGACCAGGATAGGCGAATCTGTGTCGAATCCTATTGCTCTGTCTTTATCACCGGTCATTGTACCTGCTGCTCCCACATTCCATCCGGCCTGACCTGCAGAATACCGATATCCCTGAAAAAGCCCAGCTTCGCGACAGCGTGTGCAACCAAAGCACTCGTTACGTCATTTTGGGCCTCCAGCAAGGCTCCTTCCGATTCGAGCAGGAGTCGTACATTGCTTTGGCCAATTTCCAGCATCAATTTCTGAGTTTCGAGCCGTCGCTGGGCCAGGTCCAAAGCATTCTTTTGGATTCGGTATCGTTCGGCCTCCGCCTTCAGCGATCGAAGGGCCTGACGCACATCCAGTTCTATCCTGTC
>JAFGPJ010000006.1 GCA_016936275.1 Sedimentisphaerales bacterium | reverse complement strand
TCGCAGGTAGCAGCCGTATTGTGTGACGTTACTGCCAGGCCGACGTAAACATTCGTATTCATAGCAACGGTGATCGGATTCCATGACATTGACTGCCAGGTTGTCCCGTTGCTTGAATAGTAGGCCCTGAAATTGCCGGCGAAGTCACGCTCCAGTTTAATCCAGTACGGTGCGGTGATTGCTGTCTGCTCAGTCGTAGCGACGCTGGTGTCGCTTGTGGCTTCGGCGTCGGTGTCTATTCGACTCTGGAATCTGCATCCGTTGCCGGCCGTGATATATACTGCGGCAAATTTCGAGCCCGGCTCCAGCGACTCTCGTATCATTATGCCGGCCTTGGCCCATGGGTCCGTATCGTCGACGCTGAGCACCTGGGCCTGGATTGAGCCGGCGCCAGCCAGCGTTTTGAATGCGTAGTGAAACTCGTCCGCGACACTCCAGATATCGGTGCCCGCCGCGGTCATCGTGTACGTGCCGGCCGGAGCTTCCGTGAAGCTGCCGACGGATGCCAGACTGCCCCTGAACCACAGCGACAATTCCTTCACGCCTCCCTCGGTCCAGTCTCGCGGATATACCAGTGTCAGTTCCGCCTCCGAATATCTGGCGTAACCCTGCTTGTTGTTGTCGAAATTGAACGGCATCGACTGGTCGCCTTCATGGACGATTGTTTCCTCGGTGAACGAATCAGTCGTTTCGTTGCCTACGGCCGATCCGGTGCCGTTGCCGGGAGAATATGGCGGAACACCCGGCGTTCCGTAACCGAGCCCGTCTTTCCATGCGTACCAAATCTGGTTGTCGTTCGAATCATAAAGTTCGAAATCGTCTATAACAAGATATTCCTTTGTCGTAAAGCTCCAGATGTCACCTTCGACTACGGCGGGATCTTCTGTGTCGTTGACCTCATCGACCCGCCAGTAATAAGTCGTGGCGTAATCGAGTGACAGCGGCCCGTATTTGGTTTCGGTCACGGGCCCGACAAACGCCGAGCCGTCGATTACTGCCTGCTCGCTTGTGCTCAGGTAAATATTGTGCTCGTCCGCCTCTCGTCCCGCCGTCCAGTTGAGTGTCACATTCAGGGGGACTTGGGTCTCTTCTGGAGCCGGCATAGGATTTCTTGCATGTACGGGGACATAGAAGAACCGCACTTCACTCAGACCGTATTGCTCCAGAATGTTCCTGAAGTTGCTGTTGGCTGTCAGCCTGAGGTACCGTGCCGATATGCCGTTAAAATCGATGGTGGTATTGTGTGCATAATCAGCAGCGCCTGGCGCCTGGTTGAACTGGTGCGTCGTTCCAAATGTCACAAATTCGGTTCCGTCGACCGAATAATCGATCACTACTTCCTTAAATCCGATACCAATCGATTTTTCCAGGCCTTCGTTCGAGTTCCAGACCCACATTTCGTGCAGTTTGTAAGTCCTACCGAGATCGTATTCGATCCAGGCCGGCTGGTCCGGGATCTCTTCGCTCAGCCACATCGTGCCTTCACCGATATTTCCGTGGAGCAGGCCGGTTTCGTCCAGTCCTGAGCCATTCACGGTGTTTTCAGGCTCCTTACCTTCTTCCCAACTAGAGGCTGTCACGGCAATGGTCCCGCCGTCAATTGCAAAAGCAAAAGGCTCGATAGAAAACTGCCAGACTTTGCCTCTATATATTTCGTTGCTGGGTGCAGCGCCGATCCCATCGATACGCCAGAAATAGGTCGTGCCAATTTCCAGACGAACGGTTCCTATGGCCGGATACTGGTTAGGATCCTGCCGGCCCTTATAAACACCGGCCGGATCAATGGTCGTCGATGCCGCGTTAACATCGTAGAAATTTTTTCCGAGATACACATCGTTCTTCTCAGCATAGCCTCCCGGCGTCCAGCTTAAGACCACATCGCGGGCTACATAATCGGATTTGTCTGCGGGGAGCGGGTTTCGCGCCGATTCCGGAAGCCCGGCCAGTTCACCTTCGAGCAGCGTTCCGCCGTCCTCACCGAGCTCCTTGGTTCGGACGATACCGTTGTTACCTCCCGCCGATGGTGCGAACAGAAATGTTACGACTCCATCCGTGTCGCTGTTGATAAAGTCGGCCAGTGCCTGGCTTGTGTCGGTTGATTCCCTTACGCCTCGCGCCGGCGCAGCGAAGGTCATCAATTCCTCTGTCAAATCGTCGAAGTCCAGGGCGACCGGATCCCCGATAGGCGGAGCCGGGTTGTTCTGAACACCCGGAGCGGTATTCCAGGTGATTGTAGCCTCATCGATGTTGTCCAATTCCTCGATAACGCCGTAAACGTGCACGGTCCCGCTGTCGTGACCGTAGTTGCTGAAGCTCACGTTTGAGACAGTTTGGCCTCCTTCTTTCAGCTCCGAGATGTCGTAGCTTATGAACGAGACCCTGCGTCTGACGTCGATATCGCGGAAAGCCATGCCGGAACCGGTGCCGGAATTCTGGTCCGGCCCGATTTGCGTATCATTACCGACCTCCGCATCATGCGTTGGCAGCAAGCTGAATGGCACTGCCTGGACGCTGCTCACTACACCGATTAGCAGGATAAAGCAGATAAGATAAGTTGTTCTATCAAACATAATAGTCCTCCTAAATTATTAATAATTGTCGATAATGATGATGTTTTGGTATCTATATCGATTTGAACTGTGACAATACGTATGATAGCTGCCAATACCTCCTTCCATATAAATCAGCCGTCTATCGACGCATAAAATGCGTGTCTCATTTACCTCATTTGTACTAAATTACCTGCCCTCACGTCAATAAAAAAACCGGGAAACCCGACTTGTTTGCTGCTTTCTCTGTTCGACATCGAGACGATCATGTAACTAATGACAGACGAAAGGACGATTTTTAGCTTGAATTTGGCATTTTTTCGTATTGAGAGTTATATTTCCAGCTAAAAAAATGTCTGTTGCCGGATTTTTATTTGTGCGTTTTTGTGCCGTTCATGGTTTAATGTCACCATGGCGAAGGTGCAGGCGAATTCGACGGATATCGAAAACTGGCTCAGGCTTATCAGGGCCGACGGCATCGGGCCGATTACATTCGCAAAGATGCTCAAGCATTTCGGCTCGGCCGAGCGGGTTTTGGGGGCCTCAGTTAGCGAGCTGGCGAAAATCGACGGAGTCGGCTTCAAATCCGCTGAGCTAATCGCCTCGACCCGCGAGAAATTCGACACCACGGCCGAACTGGAATTGGCCCGGAAGCTCGGCGTCTGGCTGGTAAATCTTGCCGATGAGCGTTATCCACCGGTCTTGAAACGGATTTACGATCCGCCGCCCGTGCTGTATGTCAAGGGCAGCCTGGGCAGGCAGGACAATCTGGCGATGTCGATAGTCGGCTCGCGGCATTGCAGCCTGTACGGCCAGGAGCAGGCTTCGCGATTCGCGCATTTTCTCGGCTCGGCGGGTTTTACGATTTGCTCCGGGATGGCCCGCGGCATCGATACCGCCGCCCATCAGGGTGCGTTATCAGCCGGCGGGCGAACTATCGCCGTTCAGGGCTGCGGTCTGGCGAGAGTGTTCCCGCCGGAGAATAAGAAACTCTTCGAAATGATAGCCGAATCCGGTGCTTGCTTGAGCGAATTACCGCTGCAGGCCGAACCTTTGGCTGTGAATTTCCCACCGAGGAACAGAATTATCGCTGGTCTTTCGCTCGGGACTATTGTTGTCGAGGCCGCCCTGCGTTCGGGGGCATTAATTACGGCAAGGGCCGCACTGGATTACGACCGGGAAGTCATGGCTGTGCCGGGAAAGATTGATTCACCGCTGAGCAAAGGGGCGCATCAGTTGATAAAGCAGGGCGCCACGCTGATCGAGTCAGTCGAGGATATAATGGAGGCGCTCGGTAATATTGGCGAGCAGTTAAAGGAGCACGCAGGTAACGCCGCGACCGAAGCTTCGGCGAGAGCCGAGAAGTCTTTGTTCGATACCGGCCGATTGAAGCTGAGCGATGCCGAGAAGAAGATTTATGATTACCTGACGAAAGAACCTTCGCACATAGAACAAATCATCGCCGAGACGAACCTTACGCCGGGCGTCGTCAATGCCACATTGATATCGCTGCGGCTCAAAGGCCTGATAAAACAACTGCCCGGCAGCCTTTTCCTGAAAGGATAAGAAACCGAGATCGAATGCTTATAGGCTATGAATGATTTTCAGAACTTTGAGATTCAATATTGGAATTGCTATTCAGTTGTATATCCTTATCTACAATCTTGGATCTACAAAACTTCCTTGAAACACTAACAGTAATCCAGGCTACCGCGCATCCAATAATGGGAAGGAGAATGAATCCAACGCAGGCTCCAGGTCCCTCGCCGGCAATAATCACTTGTCCTACGAAATTCACTGCGACCATTATTGCGATGCTGAGGGGAATGGATATCCGCATACTTCTTGTCTTTGCAGCTATAATTGCCGTGACAAGAAGTCCCCATGATTGAAGTAGAAAAGAACATGTTTCTGAAGTTATCATTATGCTTCCGCTGAATATTTGAGCTGGACTATGTCACATGCTTACACAAGCATGCAACCGCCGATCCGGTTAGTTACGGTTTTCTTTGTACGACTTATAATGCTACCCGATCCTGCCGTCACCGTCTATGTCGAGTCCGTGAATTTCTTCGAGCTTTTTAACGAGCTGCCGTATCGTGTTCTGCGTCAGTTGAAGTTTCTCTTCGAGTGCCTGGACGCGGTCCTCAATCGTGTCGGATTTTCGCTTCTGGCCGTACATAAGGCCGGTTTGCACAACTTCCCAGAGTATGCCCATTTTTGTCCTCCATTTTTTTGCTTACGTTTCAGCAAAAAATCATCATTCGGCTTAAAATGTCATATCGCTTCAATTGTCGAGGGCGGCTTGCTTGCGATGTTGTACGTGACGCTGACTACGCCGGGCACGTCCCGGATAATCTCGCCGGCAAGCTCTTCCAGGACGTCGAACGAGAGCCTTGTCGGCGTTGCCGTCCTTGCATCGACGCTTTCCCAGCAGCGAATTTCGATCTGAAGTCCGAAGTC
>JAFGPJ010000311.1 GCA_016936275.1 Sedimentisphaerales bacterium | reverse complement strand
CGTAAGTTTTCGCCGTGCCGCTGTAAGGCTGGCGGAGCTTGAGCTTTTCTACGAGCTTATTGAAGCGTTTGCGGTCTTCGGCGCGGTCGATGCTGTCGGGTGAGGTGCCGATGATTTTTACGCCGGCTCTTTCGAGGGGGACGGCGAGCTTGAGGGGCGTCTGGCCGCCGAACTGCACGATGACGCCGTCCGGATTTTCTTTCTCGACGATTGACATCACGTCCTCGAACGTGAGCGGCTCGAAATACAGCCGGTCCGAGGTGTCGTAATCGGTGCTGACCGTCTCGGGATTGCAGTTGACCATAATCGATTCGACGCCGATTTCTCTAAGCGCGAACGCGGCGTGGACACAGCAGTAGTCGAACTCGATTCCCTGGCCGATGCGATTGGGCCCGCCGCCGAGAATCATGACTTTTCTGCGGCTGGTCGGATTGGCCTCGCACTCGGACTCGAATGTCGAGTAGAGATACGGGGTAGTCGCTTCGAATTCTGCGCCGCAGGTGTCGACGGTTTTATAAACCGCATTTAGCCGGAGGACCTGCCGGCGTTTTCTTACTTGAATCTCGTCGACGTCGAGCAGCCGGGCGAGATACTTGTCGCTGAAACCGTATTCTTTCGCTTGCTTCAGCAAGTTGGTTCCGAGGCTCATTATGCCGGATTTGTTTTGACGTATTTTAGCCTGCTTTATTTTTTGTTCGAGTTCTACGATGTCCTTTATGTTGTTGAGGAACCAGGGATCGATTTTTGTCAGGGCGAAGATTTCCTCGACGGGCAGTTTTCGCCGCAGCGCCTCGGCGACGTACCAAAGCTTATCCCAGCTATTCGTCCGCAGCTTGTCTTTCAGCTTATGCGTCGGAAGCTCACCCTTGATATGCCGGTTATCGAGCGAATAGCGGTCGATTTCCAGCGAGCGAATCGCCTTCTGCAGCGATTCCTTGAATGTCCTGCCGACGGCCATCGCCTCGCCGACCGATTTCATCTGTATGGTCAGCTCGGGATTGGTCTTCGGGAATTTTTCGAACGTGAACCGCGGAAACTTCACCACACAATAATCGATACTCGGCTCGAAGCATGCCGGCGTTTTTTTCGTGATGTCGTTTGGAATCTCGTCAAGGGTGTATCCTACGGCCAGCAGTGAGGCGATTTTGGCGATGGGAAAGCCCGTCGCCTTGGATGCGAGCGCCGAGCTTCGCGAGACCCTCGGATTCATCTCGATAACGTAAAGCTTGCCGTTCTCGGGATTGACGGCAAACTGAATATTCGAGCCGCCCGTCTCGACACCGATCGCCCTGATAATTGTCAGCGAAGCATCCCGCATTATCTGATATTCTTTATCGGTAAGAGTTTGTGCCGGGGCGACCGTGATGCTGTCGCCGGTATGAATCCCCATCGGGTCGAGGTTCTCGATACTGCAAACTATCACCGTATTATCCTTTTTATCCCGCATCACCTCCAGCTCAAATTCCTTCCACCCGACGACGGATTCCTCGACCAGCACCTGGCTTTTCGGGCTCAGGCTCAGCCCCCATTGGATATATTTCTCGTATTCCTCAGCGTTATAGGCGACGTTTCCGCCGGTCCCGCCTAAGGTATAGCTCGGCCTGATAATCGCCGGGTACCCCACTTGGTCGATGATTTTCTTCGCCTCGTCCCAGCTATGTGCGTACCCGCTCTTAGGCACCAGCAGCCCGCACTTTTGAATTATCTTCTTGAAAAGGTCCCTCTCCTCGGCCTTCTTAATAGTCCGCAGGTTCGCGCCCAGCATCCTGACGTTATATTTCTTCAAAACGCCGCTCTCTGCCAGCGCCACGGCCGTATTAAGCCCAGTCTGACCGCCCAGCGTCGGCAGCAGGCTGTCCGGCCGTTCTTTGGCGATTATCATCTCGACAATCTCCGGCGTAATCGGCTCAATATATGTCCTGTCGGCCATCTCCGGGTCGGTCATAATGGTGGCTGGGTTGCTGTTGATTAGGACGACCTTAAATCCCTCTTTTCGCAGCACCTTGCACGCCTGGACGCCGGAATAGTCGAACTCGCACGCCTGACCGATGACAATCGGGCCTGAACCGATAATCAGTATCTTATGTATGTCCTTGCGCTTCGGCATAACTCTGGGATTGACTAATGACGAATGGCTATTGACTATTTGTGTTCTCGGCGACGGCTGCTGTTGTGAACGTGCTTTTCATTAGTCAATATTCAATATTCAATCGTCAATTCTAATCTGTAATCCTGTCCAAGCTTCTAATCCTGTAATCCTGTCTAAAAACTTGGTTCATCTACACATCCCTGCACCATATCCCCATTGGTGCATAATGGAATCATGCTACTATACCGGTTGAATCCAAAACCTGCAAGGGTAATTTTATTTACCGCCGGGAGCGCCGGGATCGCAGAGAAATAATCATTTATCAATAATCAATAATCAATTCTTCTGGCCTCAGAGGACACAGAGCTCACAGAGAAGAAATAAAATAATCAATAATCAATCGAAAATAATCAATGACAAGGCCACGAATGGACACTGATACTTACGGCATAAATTAACACCGATAGACGCTGTTTTTAAGTAGTTTTTAGAATTTTTAATTCTGTATTCTGAGTTCTGTTTTTTGGGCCACAGAGGGCACAGAGGACTCAGAGAAATAGAAAATTTATGGCTTAGCCATAGTAAATCAAAAGGCTAACGCCGGACCGAATAGGTATAGCCGTATTTCCAGCCTTTGCCGGTCGTATCCGACTCATATCCCTGGTTGAGCATTCTTTTTACCCATGCCCTGGCGGCCGCTTCGGATGTGAATTGCTGAATCACTCGAAAGTCATCCGGATTGCCGTGTGCGGCCTTTATTCTTTTAGGCTCATCCCCAAGTCCTGCATATTTCATATACATTAAATCCTCATAGGACAATGTTCAATTCTGTTTTCTTTATTCTGTATTTACTTTATTGGCCAACTACCGGTATGGCGATTACTGTTCAATTGCTTTTGTCATATCTCTTGTATATCCGATCCGATTTTCAAATAAAATATCCCATGCACCCAAGCATTTGTCTGCAATATCAGGATTATTTTCCTTTGATTGTTCATAAAGTCTAAGCAATAAGGGAGTAATTTCCGATGCATCATGACCGATGCCTTGGGAAATATCTCTCGACAATTCTGCCAAAGGTCCTGCGAATTCTTCACAAATGGTAAATATAGAATCCGCAAAGGATTCAAGAGATTCTGGATATTCTTTAAAAGTATAAAGAATGCCTGTTGGATCATCACGGAAAGCTTGGCTTTTGATAAATTTTTGAATAAATGATTGGATGCCCGATATTTTTAAGGATTCAACGTTGTTATGAAAAGTATGACGAGCCTTCTGCCTAACATCAGCATTCTCATCATTAAATAAAGGAAGGAGCAAATCTTTACATTTTTCCGTATGCTCCTCTTTTGTTAAAAAGGCAGATGCTACCTCAGCAATTCCCTTACTATGAGCAATAGAACCATTCTTGCACCTATTAAGTTCTTCTTCGAATAATCCATGAAAAAGCCAACGGGCACACACTTCCTTTGCACCTTCCTCCGCTACTTCATCTATGTTTGAATTAACCATATTAATAACAATAGGCGATAGTTCACGCGTATGGCTTTGAATACAACAATTAAAATAATAGACAGCGTAACGGCATGCTGATACTCGAAGATCATCTTTACATGCTTGTAAGAATAAACTGACAGTCAAATCTTTGTCTATATTAAGCATAGGTAAAAACGCTTCCAGCGCTGCAACACGAACCGCTGGATGTGGATCGTTAGCCAGATGTTCAACGCCAGGCTTCAACTTTCCAAGCCAATCAGTATGTTCCCAGAGTAATGCACCAATAGCCAATGCGGCATCACCACGAACACAATTGATCGCGTTTTGGACTAAATCATCAACAGTAGCCTCATGGCTTGACCTATTACAACGAACATTCAATTTGCCCGGTTCAGGATCTGGATGGTTTATAGCATAATCAAGGAGGCGATCAATTGCATTTTCTGACCAATTCTCTTGCGATCTTTCTCTAATTAATCTACAGAAATTTTCGGCAATGGTCCTTTCATCGCCGAATGAGTACTTTTCGAGAATAGCCTCAATAGTTTCGATCTTTGCAGGTTTCCAAGATGCTTTCTCTTCTTCTGGAATGTTGTCCGGCTTTGTAGCTTTTACGCCATCGAGTATTGCGGCAACATACATGGGATGAACATCTTTGGGAAATCGCAGAGCCAACCGACCAAAACGTTCAGGATAACGTTTTGCAATTGCTCGAAGATCATTTGCAAAATGTATAATGGCAGACTCTGCTACATGATCAGTTCCGATCTGTTTCCACTTATGAGAATCGTTTTCAGGAATCTTCTTGTTATTAATTATTCCAAGCCAGGCTTCATCACTTATCTTATGTAATTTATCCGAAGGCAAAGGAGAGACAACACAACCACCTTGTGTTCGTACGCCAAGTAAAAAATGATGTTTCGAATAACCACCGAACTTTCGCTTTAGCATACCTATTAGACTGTCTGTACTTTTGGACCTTCGCTTAGGATATAAAGCTGGAAGTAAGAAATATTGCGTTCTTCCCCAGTAATCTCCAAACCAGCCTTCCCTCCAGCCTGGTAGTACATATTCTGCTTTTCGTTTTTCATCTGGTGAGTGATAATAAGTTATGCTGCTTTCCAGTTCTCGGAAAGTGCTCTCCAAACAATGTGGAGAGTGTGCTTCAATCAGCCGAACTGCTGGCATCCATTTCGGTTCGTTATAACCAGTGCCGAGACTAAAACGACTTGTATCTTCCAAAAGATAATTGACGGCCTCGTTTGCAAATTCTGGAGGAAGAGCTGTATAGGAGGTAATTAGTATCTCATGTGTCACGGGCGAATTGCTGTCGTGAAACTTATGCGTCTTCTGTAAAAAAACATCTGCATTTTCCGAAGCCATTCTCTTGCCAGATTCACAGAGCAACTCTACTATTCCCCTTGAGATTGATGCTTTTCCATTATCAATGTGATATAGATTGTGATCTAACCAATCATCAAGAGCACGATCATGCCTGTCACATCCAACAGCCGTTAGTCTCTCAACATGAGGCATTAACAATTCCCATGTGTCAAATGCGTTGTCTGTGGCAACCGTTTTGAGGGCATGAATTTCTTCAGCACCCCATTGCTCAAGTCGAGATTGCCTACCTCGATTAGAAAGAGAACTATCTTCTAATACTGGTGTATTCCATGTAGATATAACTGCTTCAATTAACCGAAGAGCGCGCATTGGGTACATCTCAGAAAACTCTTTCCAATAGACGAATTCCTTTACTATCCGCATACGAGCCAATCGAAGTCTTAATTCGAACATGTCTTCCGAATCATCTTTACAATTCCAACAAAGACTACCTAAGATCATTTGGGGCCAATTATCACCTTTTTCAATATAGGGAGAGAGTATATTTGTTACAGAATCAGGAATTTTTTCAGCAACAGATCGAAGCAGCCAAAGCGCCGAATTTCTTTTTTCTTCATTGTCGCTATCAAGTGCATCTGAGATCAGGCCATTATCGATCAACAATCTAATGTACTGTGGCTGTCGAAAAAATACGGTCTCTTTGATGTGCGATTCCCAATAATTATCGGCATATAATCCAAGTAAGTAATCACATAACTGTTCGCTTGGTTTTTCGATTTGGCTGATAACCTCCAGAATCAAATGCTTCAGATGAAACCTTACATTGTCGCTCTCAAGAAGCTCCTTTATATTACTCAAGAATTCAGTTGGAGAATCATCGCAGAGTAACATCAACACCTGGCGTAATTGTTCTCTACGAAACAGGGACTGCTTTTCCTTGGACCCTAACCAGTCTTTGACCTTTCCCTTTCCTTGATGTATTTCACGTAGAAGTCGATCCGCTACTTTAAAGTCCAGATAACTTTGATGACAGAAAGTAACTTTATTGTCGTCTGTGCGAATAATACCGAGCGTATGTAGTTCAGTTCTAATTTCCTGGCGATTTGAGATCAAACTTGCTGGAGCAGAAACCTTGCCGTTCTGTTCCATGTAATTTACAAGAATATCTAATGCACTATCGACTTCAGCTTCATTAACACCAGTCTTTCCTAATTCCTGATAACGGTTTTTCCAAAATTCACGCATTAATTGTGAGCTTGATTGGAAATTGGATTTATATCCTTGTCGGGTAATTGTTACCCACATTGCTAAATGCTGTGCTGAAGCAAGTATCTGTCGTTGTTTAGCTGTTAGTTCGTCAAAATTACCTCCTGTCTTTTGTATGACCTTTATTAGTACTTCATTAGCTAGCCCTTTTACTTCGATTTTCTTGCACTGTTTTCCTTGTCGATTTTGACTTTCCAACCAACTCTTTATTTCAGGATCGTGTTCCAAGTCGAATGTTCGGCAGCACAGAACGGTGGAAATAGCTTTCCCCATTCCATAAAGATTTCTCGCCTCACGCACAATAGCCTTACACACTTCAAGTGAATTTGCCAAATGTGAGCTTGTCCATCGTAGTGCGTCCAACTGATCTAATATGAGAACAGCGGTTCTTTCACCAAGTAAGGATTGCAAGCAAACAACGGGTGATTCCGGAAGTCCCATATCCAGCCCAAACTGTCTGGCTGTGTTTCTTGGCTCCTGCCGATCCAGACGGATAGGCAAATACGGCCTATCCTCTTGCTTTAGAATTTTTGCCAATTCATATAATACTCCACTCTTACCATAACCAGCGGCGCCATGTAAAATCACAAGCCCGCCTTCCTCCAAGGCCTTGTATAACTCCTGTGTTTCTTCACGAGCAATAAGTTCATCTCCAATCAATCGTGAAGCAATAGAATCATCAAAACACTGTTGTAATTCTTCTAAAGCCGGTAGTAGCCGATCGTCATGAACCAACCGTCTTGGATTAAAACCCAATCCTTTAAGATTGTTTAAAACATCATTACTAAGCAAACGTTTTCTCAAATTGTTCTGGGCGTATTCAGCTAGGCAGGAAACCACACTTCGTGGCTCCCCATTTACGAGCATATTCGCCCAACCAATAAGATCGTCATAACAGTTCTGATCATCTGGCCAGAGTATAATATATGTACGTCTTAGATAATCGAAGGCTTTCGCCCGATCTTCTAATTCATTCTGATTTAGACTTAGATACTCACAGAACTGTTTATATGTTTCGCGCCTTGACTCTCCAATGTCCTGAATCTGAAATTTGTAATAGTCTTCAGGATTTCCATTCGAATTTCGGGCACTCTCACAAATATCACCAAAGACAGACGCTGGAATGCCCGTGACCAATGCAAATTCATGTTTTTTATCTCGACCCAGTTGAAACTTCATATTTTGCAATATATCACGGCTATTAAGGTCGGCGACACTCCAATACTCCCTACTGGCATTTCGAGCTTTACACTGTTGAAACTGTAAAATACCACTATTAGACTCAACAATTAGATCGACACCTCTTTCGTCATCTCCAATCGCTTCAATAGTAACTGAACGCACATGCTCTTTTATCAAGCGTAATAATTGCTTAACTACCCAGCGTCCTTCATGGCGATTACCTAATTTATCTGAATATCCACCCGGTTCAAATGCCACTTCTCAATTTATCCCTTCTGAAATATCGATATTTCTTAATAAATCTCATTGCGGTGCGGTCGATTAATATTATCCCATTTTGGGGAAAGAACAAAAGAAAAAAATGAGAATAGAGCATAAGAGCAAAAGAGCACAAGGGCATAAGAGTATAGGGCATAAGCCCTTTCTGTGGTGCAAGACAAATCTATTTTCGATTTTTTAATAACCTTTGGTGGGGCATAGCCGCCACCCTACAAAACTATATGTATTATTTCTTCGTGGTTCTT
>JAFGPJ010000310.1 GCA_016936275.1 Sedimentisphaerales bacterium | reverse complement strand
GTTTCGCAGTTATTGTGGCGAATAATAATAGAAGACTTGAAGTGTATCTCAGGTATAAAACTGTGGGGATTTTATAAAACCGGGGGTAGCGAGATGTTCTGCCAAAATGTGGGTGTGGGGGGGCAAATAGTCCGGCCCGTGTTCAGTGAGACATTAATAGTTATAAGCTTGCTTAGATAGGGGAAAAAATGACAGCAAAATGCCTCCTAAAACTCTACATTTTAAAACAGAAAGCAGATTTCCAAAAAGCAATAGAGACTCTGAAGAGTATCCTTGAGACGGAACTAAAAGGGCTTTATTTATTGGAGGTAATCAATGTATCGGAGAACCCTCAACAGGCTGAGGAAGACAGAATTTTAGCCACCCCGACGTTGGTGAAAGTTTCACCTCCTCCGGTTAGAAAAATCATCGGTGATTTTTCCGACAAAGAGAAGGTGTTGGCAGGTCTCGGTTTAACCACCGAAAAAAAAGAAAAAGTAAGTCCAGGATAATCTTTCGTATGTGAAATAGTAAAAGCAACGCAATACGCTGTACGAAGGGAAAGGGGGCCAAAAATGGCTGGCAAATTAAGCAAAGTTGCGTCCGGAATTCCCGGATTCGACGAAATCTCTCAAGGCGGGATACCCAAAGGCAGAACTACTCTTATAAGCGGAATAAGCGGTTCGGGCAAGACAGCTTTTTCTGCTCAGTTTCTCTACAAGGGGATTACAGACTGTGGCGAGAACGGGGTATTTGTAACCTTTGAGGAGGCCCCGGCGGATATCATCAGGAATACCAAAAGTTTTGGCTGGAATATAGATAAGCTGGTAAAAGAAAACAAATGGGCTTTTGTCGATGTTTCATCGGATGATTCCGGCAGTGTTGAGGTCGGCCGATATGATTTAGGCGCCTTCCTGGCGAGAATCGCCTATGCCGTAGAGAAGGTAAAAGCCAAAAGAGTCGTGATTGATTCTGTAGCGGTTCTTTTCACCAGTTATCAGGACCAGGGGGTTATCAGGCGGGAGTTACACAAGCTTGCTGCCAACCTCAAAAAGAGCAATGTAACAGGTATCATAACAACAGAAAGACAATTCGAAGACAGACAAATCAGCCGTTACGGCGTTGAGGAATTCGTTTCCGACAATGTGATACTTCTGCACAGCTCGCTGAGTTCACAGGGAGAAAGGGAACGAACCATTGAAGTCCTCAAATTCCGCGGTTCGTCCCACGATTCGGAAGAAGTCCCTATGCTTGTAACTGTTGAAGGAGTGGTCGTTTATCCCAGACTAAAGCCAAAGCCGGGAGGAAAAATATTTTTGCAAAAAATATCCACCGGAATCAAGGGATTGGATAAGCTGCTTTGTGGAGGGGTATATAAGAATTCCAGTACCTTGATTACGGGCGCATCGGGTTCGGGAAAAACAATTACTGCCTTGCATTTTATTGTGGAAGGAGCAAAAAGGGGAGAAAAGTCTCTTTTCGTTGAGTTTGAAGAAAGTCCTGACCAGTTATACAGGAATGCCGCATCCTTTGGCTGGGACTTGGAGAAATATGTCAAAAAGGGACTTGTAAAACTAATTTGCCATTATCCTGCAGGCCTAAAAGCCGAGCAGTATTTGAAGTTAATCCAGGATACGGTCCTGGCTCATAAGGCAAAGAGAATTGCCCTGGATTCGATTTCGGACATTAAGAGGATTTATAACGAGCGGAAATTTCATACATTCGTAACCGGCCTGAGCACCTTGTTGAAAATGACCGATGCTACCTCTGTTCTTACTAATACCACCCCCCAGCTTTTGGAAATGAAAGAAATATCCGAAACACACCTTTCAACCGCCGCTGACAATATTATCATTCTGAAATATGTGGAATTGGAAGGCCGGATGCACAGAGTAATCAGTGTTTTAAAGCAGAGAGGTTCGAAGCACGAGAAGGATTTGATGGAATTTGAAGTAACCTCATCGGCTGGAATAACGGTCTTGGGACCGTTTAAGGGCATAGAGAACCTGATGAACGGCACTGCCAGAAGAATCCTCCAGATGGAACTTGGCAATGGCAGGAAAGAGGCGGAAAGAGACTTTATAGCAGAAGCTGCTGCAGGAAAAATTTGAGGAAGATTGGCCGATTATTAATGTAAGGCCGGTGATGGGGATATAGCCGTATATGGAACTTTTAACTGCTGATATGAGCTGATGTCAGGGCTGAACAGAATAGAAAAAACGATATTGATTGCCGATGACGAGCCAAGCGTGGTCAAAATCCTTGGAATGAGGCTGAAGGCAAACGGTTATCGGGTAATAGCCGCCCAGGATGGGGCTGAAACTATAGAACTCGCAAATCAGGAAGAACCTGATCTGATTGTTCTCGATATTAAAATGCCCGGAAAAAGTGGCTACAGCGTCTTTCAAGACCTGAGAGAAGCTGTAAGTACAAGGGCAATCCCGGTAGTATTTTTCTCCGCCCTCCCGCCCGATCAGGCCGAAGAAAAGGCAACTTGGCTTGGCGCCGATGGTTTCATTTCAAAATCCGCTGACCCGGAAGATATGCTTACAAAAATCAAGGAAATCCTTAGCTGAATGAAAGGTTGCCTTACTACTATATGTGGTTGACTTTCAAGATTTCTCAGCCAAACTGACGTCCTGGGCTGACGCCTTGGGTTCTATGGATATATAACATCTTTGTTTTCAAGCCTTTATTATCCGATGAGTTTTTGCTTATAAGGCAGGAGGTTTTTAGAGTTGACACTACGGCAAATATGTAAGCAAAAAGAAAAGGCGAAGACTGACACCCAAGTGACACTTTTTGTTGTTTTTGTGAGTTTCATTAGAAAAACCCTGTTGACAATTAGCAGTGGAAATGATTATCCTAAAAGCACTTAAAGAATTTTATGCGCCCGTAGCTCAGCTGGATAGAGCAACGGATTTCTAATCCGTAGGTCGCAGGTTCGAATCCTGCCGGGCGTGTTACTGTAACTTTTTGTAAATCACTGATTTTACAAGGTGTTATATTTTTCAACTCTGTATCTTTGCCAACCAACTGGAGTGCACCCCGGATGTGAGCGGTCAGTTTTCATTCCGAACGTTTATGGCAAGAGTACAACGGCGAGGCTATTCCACGCCGAAAAAGAGATAGAGCGTGCGGGAGTAGTCGCCGGTGGCGATGGGGCGAGCGCTTTGGGGACCGAAGATGCCCTCGAAGGGCTTGGATTTACCGCCACCATAGCGCCGGGTGAAATCGCCGTCGGGCCAGTAGGCGGGATCGAACTTCTGGCCGATCGGAGGGATGATGTCCATGAACGAGATGCCACCTGAAGGAAAGGGGGCATGGACCATTTCCTCGGGGAGATAATCGGGAGTGTAGAAGCGCAGATTGAGGTCGCCTCGCGGATCGACCACGGTGAACCGGCTCTGCGTCGTCTCGATCATCGCCCAGAAAACGCAGCCGTGATAGCCGCGGAATTCCGGATATTCCCACGGCGCGTGCCCGGTCATCGAGGTGTTGTGTCCCTTTTCCCAGAGACCGAAGCGCGCCCCGGCGAGTCGGTTCTTCCAAACGCGATACGGCCCCTTGCCCAGCCAGCGGACGCCGTAAACGTGGCGCTCGGGGAAGTCAAAGCTCACGCCGAGGAAATCAACGCAGCCTTCCTTGTGATAGTCATAGCTGAGCTCGACCCAGCCGCTGGGGTACAGTTTCCATTTCACGTTCTTCAAGTCGCCGCCGGTGTAATTGACATCGACGACATGCGCTGTGTCGTCGGCATGATGTGTGATAGTCGCGACCTGGCCATCCTCGCCTCCGGCTATGGCCGGGCCATTGCCGAAGTCAATCTCGCGGGCCTTGCCGCGTCCTTCGCGTGCGTGCCGCACATGTGCCAGCCGTCCTGTTTCCGGGTCTATCAGAATCAGCAGGCTGTCGCACTCCAGCATGTGATACGTCTTGTCCCTGCCGAGCAACCGGTCCTCGCGATACTGCACCTTTCCAGAGCCGACGGTCCGGACGAGGGACTCGGCCCATGCCTTCGATGAGCGTATCGGCCATGTCCATGTCAGCACCTCGCGCCCCGTCCAGTCGATTGCCCGCAACGTCAGCGCGTGATGTGTCCGCCAGTCGCTCGGAAGATGAAGCTGCAACGTCGCGGTTTCGCCGGGCTTCGCCGACGGCCCGGCTGCCTTGCCGGTTGCTGCTGCGTGTTCCTCACCGGTCTGGTCCAGCGGACCAGTCCAATTCACCAGCTTCCACTCGAACCGGATACGGTCCAGATTGGTTATGTCATAACGGTTTTCGACCTCGATTCGGCCGTCAAAATCCTCTGGCAACGCCTCCATGCCGATGTGGACGGGTGACCATATCTCCTTGATGGCAAAGAACGAACCCTCCTTCTCGCGGTAGGGCCCGACGATGCCGTCGGGGGCGTCGGTCATGTGTGGGTCCAGGATGCCGTTGCGGTCGGGGCGGCGAATCGCTTCGTCCGCGTAAGCCCAGGTGAAACCGCCCGCTGAATTTTTGTGGCTGCGCATCACGTCCCAAAAGTCGGCCAGACCGGAGCCGTTCCCGCCGTCATACAGGCCGTGAAGCATTTCGGTCGGCATGGTGATTGCCCCGCGGCCGCCGTCCGGCAGGTTCATCGCCCGCAGTTCGTCCAGCTTTTTGCTCTCGGCGTACTTGCGCTCCAGCACCGCTTCCGGTTGCTCAAGCTGATAGATCAACTCGAAATACTTGGGGTAGTGCTTGGTGATAACGTTGTTGTGTATCCAGGTGCGCTGCTCGCCGGGGACGAGGACGGGGCGGTCTTGAGGGTCGTTGGCAGTGAACTCGGCATTGAGGTTCATGTTGGTGCCGCCCTCGTTGCCGTTGAGCCAGAAGATGACGGATGGGTGGCTGACGTCGCGCTCCACCATCTCGCGCACCAGTTTTTTTCCAACTTCGTCGGAGTAGGCCCAGTGCCAGCCGGCGAGTTCATCGAGGACGTAGATGCCCTGCTCGTCGCAGACCTCGATGAAGGAGTGGTCGGGGGGATAGTGGGAGGTGCGGACCGCGTTCATATTCATTTCCTTGAAGAGTTTGACGTCGAGCTCGTCGATAGCGCGGCTCATGGTCCGACCCGAATCCGGCCAGAAGGTGTGCCGATTGGAGCCCTTGAACATAACCCGATGGCCGTTGATGAAGATGCCTTCGCCGGGGCGGATCTCCACGGTGCGAAACCCGAATCGCTCGGTCTCGCAATGCAGCGTGCGGCGGCCCCGCATCAGTTCCACCCGTGCGGAATACAGGTTCGGCGACTCGGCGCTCCAGGTTTTCGGATCGGCAACCTGTGTCTTGACCGTTGCGGACTCCTGCCCCGGCGTTAACGCTGCGTCGAGCGGCTTGCCCACCTTTGCCCCTTCGGCGTCCAGTATCGTCACGCGCAGTCGGTTAGCGTCTTTCACATCGTACAGTTCGGCCGTCAATTCAAAAGAGCCGTCGGCCTGGGCCGCAATTGCGGTATGCCGGATGTGTTCGGCCGGCCGCGCCTCCAGATAGACCGGCCGGTAGATGCCGCCGAAAATCCAGAAATCGCCCGCGCGCTCGGCCCCGTTGACGGTTGGATTACTCGACATTTTGCTGACCTTGACCTCGAGCAGATTATCACCTCCGCAGGTGACCAGATTACTGATGTCATACTTGAATCGGTAAAACCCTCCCTGGTGGATTGGTCCTGCGGATTTACCGTTGACAGTGACCTCCGTGTCGGTGAATACGCCCTCGAACACGATGTCCACGTGCCTGCCTTTCCAATCTTCGGGCACGATAAACGTGTGTTTGTAAAGTCCCTGTTCCTCGGCGCGGTCGTGGAACAGGCCGTCCTTGCGCAGGTCCCGGCCATAGTTGAACGTGCCGAATCCTTCAGTCTCCCAGCAGGAAGGTACGGGGATGGTCGTCCAGACTTTGCTGTTGCGTCCGTCAGTGCAGTAGAATTCCCAGTCAACGCGGCGGTCTTTGTCGATGCCGGAGAGGTACTGCACCTGTGTTTGCGCCTGCTCGCCGGAGTCACTTCCGCCGAAAGAGGGGCAGTCGCACGCCAAGGCGGGATTGAAGAGCGCCGCGACGCAGAACGCCGCGGCCGTCCATGATACAATTGATAAGAAAATTGATTTCACAGCCATAGAGTGAGTATACACCCCATACCAAGGTAAATCAACCGGGATTTCCCATTTAGGTCCATAATCGGCACTCCTGCACGTGACAGCATCAATGATACATGGAAAAACCTTTTTGCCCGCAAAATTTCCTTTCTTTATTGAAAAAGAATTGTATAATAAGGATTCAGGTCTAATGTCAGGTAGAAAGAATTCATAGAAAATGAAAATCTTTACGTTTGCGACACTCATATTGTGGCTGGTTACCCCCGGCCAGGCCGGCATTGAAATTCAGGGCGAAACCTCGCCCCGTATACAATATGCAGCAGACCAACTCAATAAGGCCTTAGCCGGTATATTACAACCTGAAAGCCCTACGCGCATCATCCTGAGCAGCGACAAGCTGGAAAAAGTCGAGGGCAAACGCACCCCTGAGGGCTATCACTTGTTCCGCGGGGCTGATGGTACCTATCGCATTCAGGGCTTCGGCGATTCCGGCACGCTCTATGGGGCCCTTGAACTGGCAAAGCGTGTAACGGAAGCCGGTGAGTTACCTCACACCCTGGATGTCACTGAAGCCCCGGCCTTTCGCCTGCGTGGTCCCTGCATTGGCATGCAATTGACCTCCATCCTGCCGGGACGCGACACTTATGAGTATCCCTATACGCCGGATAATTTCCCCTTCTTTTATGACAAGGAACAATGGATCGAATACCTGGATTTCCTTGTGGCCAACCGCATGAACACCCTGTATCTATGGAACGGCCATCCCTTTGCCTCCTTAGTCAAGCTCGACGACTACCCCTGCGCCCTGGAGGTCTCAGAAGAAGTATACCAGCGTAATGTCGAGATGTTCCACATGCTGACTGAAGAAGCTGACAAACGCGGCATCTGGGTGATTCAGATGTTCTACAATATCTTTGTGTCCAAACCCTTTGCGGAACACCATGGCATTGAAACCCAGCATGCCGCCCCGACCCCGCTCATAGCGGACTATAATCGCAAGTCCATCACCAAGTTCATGGAGATGTATCCCAATGTGGGCCTGCTGGTCTGTTTGGGTGAGGCCCTCAAGGGCCAGGCCAACCAGGAATCCTGGATGAATGACACGGTGATCCCGGGCGTCAAGGACGCCATGACCACCCTTGGCAAAACCGAGGAGCCCCCCATCGTGGTGCGAGCCCATGCGGTCGGTGATGTCAAGCAGATGGTCGAGTCTGCCCTGAAGCACTATACCAACCTCTATACCATGGCCAAATATAACGGCGAGTCCCTGACCTCCTATGAACCCAGAGGCAAATGGCAACAGGTCCATCTGGATATGAGCCGCCTTGGCTCCACTCATGTGGCCAATGTGCATCTCCTGTCCAATCTGGAGCCGTTTCGATACGGGGCCCAGGACTACATTCGTCTTTGCGTACTGGCCTGTCGTGATCGATTGGGCGCTCAAGGGGTTCATCTGTATCCCCTGGCCTATTGGGACTGGCCTAATTCACCGGACAAGACCAATCCCTATTTAAAGCAATATGACCGTGACTGGATCTGGTTTGAGGCATGGGCCCGCTATCTATGGCAGCCGGACCGTGACCTGACCACAGAACGGAAATACTGGGTAGAGCGTTTAACAGAAAAATTCGGAAATACCCAGGCCGCGGAACTCATCCTGACAGCCTACAATGAATCCGGCCACTGCGCCCCCATGTTGCTGCGGCGTTTAGGCATCACCGAAGGCAATCGCCAAACCTTTTCACTTGGCATGTTCCTGGATCAACTGGTCAATCCCGGTCCCTACGGCCCTTTCAGCGGGCTATGGGAATGGCAAGCCCCTCCTGGAGAACGATTAGAAGACTACGCCAAGAAGGAATGGACGAAACAACCGCATACAGGCGAAACCCCCGTCACCGTCATTGAAGAGACCACCCGTCGTGCTGCATTGGCCGTCGATGCTATTGAGAAAGCCGCTCCCATGGTGACACTCAACCAGGACGAATTCGAACGGCTCCGCAATGATATGCACTGCATCCAACTCATAAGTCAAAACTATGCGGAGAAAGTCCGAGCAGCCATCCTGGTGCTCGACTATGGATACAGCCAAAATAAAGACAGTATGCAGCAGGCCCAGGTCCACCTGGCCAAAAGCCTGGAAATCTATCGGGATTTGACTGCCCGTACCGGCCAGACCTATCGTTACGCAAACACCCTGCAAACCGGCCACCGCCGCATCCCCATCCGCGGCATTAAGGACGGCCGGCCCTACTACTATCACTGGGACCAAATGCTGGCTCTCTATGAAAAAGAGCTGGAGGATTTTAAATATCGCGTGGCCCATATTGATGAGGAGAAAAACCAACGCAGCCAACCCGGCCCAAAACTTAAAGGCGTGCCCGTTGAACTTATCAGCCAGGACTGCGAAACCTACACACTCAAAGTGGGAGCTCAACCCTTTATGGACCGCGGCTACTGTATTCTGCAAATGGCCGACGAATTGGAAGGCCTAACCGGCATTCGCTTTTCACATACCGCCGCCAAGGCCGGTCAGCTTAAACCCATTCGATTTAAGACCGATGTGCCCGTTCAAGTCCTCATAGGTTACTTTAATGAAAACCACCCCATCTGGGCCAAGCCGCCCAACCTGGATACGGACTCCCAGGCCGCCAAGTATGGCGGAATCGAAAGCACCCTGCAAAACGTCATGCAGTTGGAGGGGTCGCCCAGGGTCAATCTGCATGTATTCTCATTCCCAGCCGGAGAGATTACCTTTGACCCGAGAAGCCCCGGCAGTTATCTCATTCTGGGCGTGATCCCGGCAGATACGAAAATCACCTCAAGGGATGTAGGTATCTCACCAGGACGGAAGTAGGATTTCCTATTGCCCGAGGCAACAAGGTCGATTATTATGGTTTTCAAAGGTCTTTCTTCAGTCCCTAAATGAACGCATCCGGCTCTGTGCCGGCGAATTACTGGCGCAGGTACAAAGTATGTGAAAAATCCAAAGGATAAAGTTAGAAACGTGGAGTCCGCCGGTGCGGACGCTTTTTTATAAGGAATCTCTGATACATGGGTAGTTTGTTTGACGGCAAGGTGGACATGCATTCCCTGGATGCGTGGGTCTTCTTTGGCTATATTGTGGCTTTGCTGGCCATTGGTGGCATTGCCAGCTATCGCCAGCGTAAGAGTGACGACCTCTTCCTGGCTAACCGTTCCATGGGCTGGTTCAATGTAGGCCTGAGCATCTTCGGAACCAACATCGGCCCGACCTTTCTGATTGCTACCTTTGGCGCGGGTTATACGACAGGCATGGTCAATGCCAATTTCGAGTGGATGGCCTGGGTCTTCCTGCTGCTTTTGGGCATGGCCTTTGTCCCTTTCTATATGCACACAAAAATTACCACCATGCCAGAGTTTCTCCAGAAACGGTTCGGTAATGGTTGTTATACCTTCTATTCCTTCTATTCCCTATTTGGCACGGTCGTCCTCTGGATCGGAGGTACCCTTTTTGCCGGGGGCGATATTCTCGCTCAACTGTTGGGCTGGGACCTAATGACCAGTGTCTGTGTCTTAGCTGCGATTGCGACCAGCTTTACGGTAGCGGGCGGGCTGGTCGCCGTTATGGTGACAGACTCGTTCCAGTCCATCTTGATGATTGTGGGCGCGGCCGCCTTAGCCATTCTGGCAGCGGTCCACATTGAAAGTTTTGAGGCATTAAGAAACCTCATCGTGCGTGACGTCCCTGCGGGTGACACATGGAAGCTCTTCCACCCCTCCGGAGCTACGCCCTGGTATGCGTTCGTGCTGGGTTATCCCGTGTTATCATTCTGGTTCTGGTGCTCTGACCAAACCATTGTCCAGCGTGTATTAGGCGCGCGTGACCTCAAACAAGGCCAGGCCGGCACCCTGTTCTGTGGTTTTCTCAAGATTTTGCCGCCGTTTATCTTCCTAATCCCGGGGATTCTGTGCGCAGTGCTGCATCCCGGTATTGCCGACGACAAAGACGTATTCCTCTTCATGGTCAATGAGTACCTGCCTATCGGCATGGTAGGATTGATTGTCGCAGTGCTGGTTGCGGCAGTGGTCTCCACCCTCGATTCCGGCCTCAATTCCTTCAGTACCGTCTTCACCATGGATATCTATAAACGCTGGTTTTCACCGCATGCCGGTGGTCACCACCTTAAAATCGCAGGTCGTATCGTTACCTGCCTGGCCGCCCTGATGGCCGTAGGCATTGCCTATTACCTCAATACTGTTGAGAGCAATCTCTTTAATCTTTTCCAAAGCATCATTGGCTACCTGGCCCCACCCATTTCAGCAGTGTTTGTCCTGGGTATTTTCTGGAAACGGTCCACGGCTAAGGCCGCCATCACGACTCTAATCCTGGGTTCGGTCATCTCTGTAGCCGTAGGCCTCTGTGATATCAATGACGTGTTCGCCAGAGAAGTCAATGGCCAAACCGTAGACATCTGGCCTCATTTTCTATTGCTGTCCTTCTATCTCTTCGCTGTTTTGGCTGCGTTAATGGTCAGCATTTCATTACTGACCCGACACAGCTTTTCTGAAACAGCACTTCCTTCGTTCAAGGAGACGTACCGCCAAAATCCCGGGCTGGGGAAAAAAGCTTTTCTCGGCTGGGGCATCCTTGCTGTCATCATGGTTTGCCTTTATCTGTTTTTCCATGGAGTCATGGCGTCGCCGGCTTTTCAAATAATGGAAATTTTGAACCATTAAAATGCAACCTAAGGGCAACTAAAAAAAGAACATATTTTCTGCGTTTGATTTGGGTTCGTTCCTCCTTCGCTAAAGCTTCCGCCTTCGGTAAACCTCCGGCGGACAGGCGTAGTTCGTAGAACGTAGATGCGTAGATGAGTGAATGGGTAAATGGGCAAATTGTAAATTTGGGTTTGGGAATATTAAGCGAAAAATCAAGGTTGGTTTTGCAAACCTCTGATTTACCATAACTTACAACTGCCCAATTTTGGATAAAATTGGCTTTGGGAATTTCAGGCCAAAAATGCGGGTTCATTTTCATATCCCTTTGTTTTAACATGACTTATGATAGCTCGATTTTTAGTAAAATTGGGTTTGTTTTGCATACTTTGGTCAATTTGATTGACCAAAGTGTGGATGCGTGGATGAGTAAATGGGTAGATGAGTGAAGATCGGGCATAAGTTGCTCCTGATTGAAGATTTACGATTTTCAATTTGCGATTTTCTATTTGGCGTGTCCCGCCGGGGACTAACTATGCTCTACTGAGCACAGGGAGGTATTATATCGTATTTCTTCTGCAATTTCAATGGAAATCCAGAAGATAATCTCAAAAATTAAATAGCAAAATGCAAAATTGTGGAATCCCTTCGGGATGGATTTTAGGGATTTTTTCTCAGGTTGGCCGGAGTTGAGTTTATATTTCCAGAATTTCCAGCCGGTGGTTGTTGCCTTCTAATTTGTTTTCTTTTTGAACATCTCGGACAGGCAAGGTTCTTTCATCAACCGGATGGTTTCTCCTAAAGCAACCACTATTTTCTGATAATGGTTTATATCGTCATACGAGAGTTCCCTCTCCCGCCTGTCTTTGAGCCATTTTTCACAGACCTGGTAACCGCCAATATGAAACTCCCAAACATCAGGAGTAACACCTTCAAAGAACTGGTCCTTGTTGATATATACTTTCCCTTTTTGCGGCTCATCAGCGCGGGCTACATAGGTTGGATATCCTTTCTCAACTATGCTGTCCCCCTTAACAGGAAATCTCGGCCACTGCTTCGCATCTTCGAGTATCTCCGCCTCTAACAAATGCAACTTCACTAATTGGCCACCTACCTTTGCTACATCACGGAATACTGTTCGTCCTTTCGGCCACGGTATCCGTGGAAAATCCGTCTTCAAAAATTCCGCGTACAGATCCCGATACTCCGGCGAATGTAATACACCATATATATAATCAAACACATCTTCCGGCCCAAATGTCTTCTTAAAATCTCCTACACCATCACTTACAAATTTTAAACCAATTTTCTTAGTTAATTCATTGACAAATCCCTTGTCTAAATTCGGGATTCTACCTTCCTTACCGGAAGGCCAACTACTTTGCGAATCTTCAAATAACCTTTTTCCATCCGAATAAACGTACAGCGGGAAATTCATACTACTTCCACGGTAGAATAGATTGTGATCACACATAGAATTTACACAGAATATCAAATCCCATTCTCCGCTCTGAACTAAACCAGCTCTGCCAACACACAAGGCTATATTCTCTCGTGCGAGATGTTGCATCACCTCTTTTCTCAGTCTATGAACAAAACTTTCTGATGCAAATATCCAAGAATCATCGAAAGGCCGATAGGTATATTTTTTTAAGTGATCTTTCCAATTTTTGTCATTGAAAAGTTTAGACCTTGCTTCTGCAAAATTCCAAAATGAACTATCCGTAATTTTAAGGTCAGATTTTATAGTTGAATTATCAATTCCCCTATCCGCAATTCTCGAAAATCTGTTCTTTATTTGCTCATGGGATTTAGAAATCACTAATTCATCACGCGAAGTCTGTATGCCATTAGAACCTGTTTTTAGTATATCAGTAATTTTCCAACCTTTTTTATATTCAATTTCAACTTTTCTATTGACTGGTACGAATTCGTAGAAAGGTGCAACCGGTTCTATTTGTTCCCAACCGGTGCTTTTTATATCTGTTTCAAGCAAGATTTTATACTTGGTTTCCCGCGTGCCCCACAAATCAGCGTATCTTATACAGCGTTCTGATTCGTTGGGATTTTTAATAAATAAACTGATTGCGGTTCCCTGCTGTATATCAAAAACGTTTTTGTCTTCTCTTCCATCGGGTGTCATCTCTCTGCGTTTACTGTTACCATGCAAATTTAATAAATATATTTCATTAAAAGATCGAAGCAAATCATAACGCATCCCCCTAAATGTCGGACTATCGAGATAACTATGGTCTGTAATAAAAGCTAATATTCCGGCTCCCGTCTCTTCAATTCGATGTTGTCCAAAACGAATGAATTTTACATAATCATTCTTCACCCATATTTTCTTTTCGCCTAAAGATCGTCCATTAATTTGTCTGTATGAGTCTATCAGCCTGGTTATCCATTCCCCCCTATTTGCTGATATTCCTGAATATGGCGGATTGCCAAGCACTACCATAATCGGCAAATCCTTTTTGACCTTATTTGCCGCCCTCGCTTCTTCACTTATCCATTGCGCATATATATTCCTGCTTATTTCTTCTGCTTCCTCAAGAGTATTTGTCAGATATACGCCGAGTCGTTCATCACTTTCAAAATCATATTCTGCTTCTGCTAACTGTAAGCCCAATTTCATATGGCATATTGCATAAGGTGCCATCATTAACTCAAAGCCGAATATCCTCGGCAGTAAATGTTCTTTTACATAACCAGACCAGCTTCCCTTTTGCTGTTTGAATTTGCTGTAAATCTGTTCTATTACTTCATACAGAAAAGTCCCCGTTCCCACTGCAGGGTCAAGGATTAGACATCTATGCACTTCTTTTTTTTCTTTTTCTTTGCCGTTATTTTTTATGTTTATCTCGACTTGTATCTTTGAATTATCCGCAAGTCCTCTTTGTAATCCGAATTTTTCTTTTAATAAAATATCGACACTGCGGACTATATAACTAACCACTTCATCCGGCGTAAAATAAACGCCTCTGCTCTTTTTTAACTTTTTATCGTATTCCGCAAGAAATGTCTCGTAAAAATGAAATACCGGGTCTCTTCTGTTTGTCTTCTTTGCAAAATCCCGCAGGATACTGCTCATATCTGCATTTCGCAGCAAAGCAACCAAGTCATCGACAAGCCATGCAATCCTGTCATCAAGTTCAGGCCCCGCAATATGCCCGAAAGTTTTTCTCAAAAATGGATTTGTTTTTGGTAGTAAATATGCTGCCGTTTCTCTTGTAAATTGCTTTCTCTTGTCATCCATTCCATGAAAAACCGCATGTTTATCTTTTCCGAACAAAGTAACATCATCCTGATGACAACGGGCGCTGAATAGACCATAACAAATAGTTTGTGCATACATATCTGCAAACTGTTTTTCTGTTAAATCGTGTATTAGTACTTCTTTAAATGCTCCATACTGACTATGTAGCGTTCCGGTTTCTTGTTCATGTTCGAAAGTGTTTTTAATTATATCTCTAAGAAGTTTGGTAATATCTCCCATCTTTACGGTCAGTTCTTTTGCGATACTTATTTTTAACGGCTCATGACTTAGGAATGTATTTAAGAGTTGTAAAACTTTCTCTCTGCCTTCCTCAGTTATTTTGAATTTTCCGCCTGTTTCCTCTGCAAGTCTTGCTGATAATTGTTTTTTGCCGTCAATATATAACCGAAATTCAATATAATCGGTTAGTATCAGATTATCTTTGGATAAATAACGTTTGATTTGTTCGTTTTTCTCCGCTTGATTAAGATTGACCCCTATGTCCTTGCACTCGATGTAGCCGATTGTTTGTTCGATGGTTCTTTTCTTGAAAGTTACAAGTAAATCTGGAGCACCGCAGGCAATTCTTTTGGGTTCATTTATGGCCGTAATCTTATTATTTATCGCCTCTATTAAATTTTTCAGTGCTGGCCTGTGAGTATGTTCTGTAGCATCCCCCCGCAAATATGCCTTGTTTATCTCGCTTAGATATTTATTAAAGACATCCTCTGCCATTTTATACCCTTAAAATTGGTAATTTCGCCATTCTATTTTACCCATAAAATTGGGAAATGCAAGGGGCCGGGAGATATTATCTCCCGGAAATCCGAAACAATATCGAAATACAAAAGATAGGGACTGGTGGGCAAAGCCCACCCTACTAGTAGAAATCCGAAATACTAAGCACGAAATCCTAAACAAATCCGAATTATCGAAGTTCTAATGCTCAAAACGAGATCCTTCGC
>JAFGPJ010000309.1 GCA_016936275.1 Sedimentisphaerales bacterium | reverse complement strand
GTATGTTTTGCTGTGCCCGAGATCTTTTAGTCTTTTACATATTATAGTAAGAAGCGGCTTAGCAAGTCCTTTGCCCTGCTGCTGCGGGACAATTGCTACCCAGTGGATTCTGCCGGGTGACTTTTTGCCTTGATTATCAAGCCAGGCTGTTGCTGTTCCAATTATATCTTCTTCGCTGTCTAAGAGAAAACATTGACGCCCGGAAAGCAATTGCTTATCGGTTCCGAACTGCTCTTCAAAAAGCTCCGGAGTCACTCTGTTATATTCGTCGGCAAGCGACTGGACCGCCTGCCAGTATTTTTCATACCCAGGTTTGTACCATTGGATCGAATAGCTGGCAGGTAAATCGTATTCGGGAACATCGTCGAGATTCTCACGACTCATCCTGATACTCAAATATTCTCGTAAAGGATTCATATTATTTCGTTGAACAAATTGATCAGGATTTCTTTATGGGCATTTGGGCATTGACAGCTTTTCGCCATTCACTGAGACGCTTGCGAAGCTCCTCGGCCTTTTCGAGCATTGTTTCTGCAAGATTTTTCTGCTCACCGATGTCATTCTCAAGGTTATACAGTTCGATGTGGTTGTCCTCGAAATACTCCAACAGTTTCCATTTGCCCTGGCGAATCGCGCCGACTGGAGTAGTCGTGGGGTAGTAGTGGGGGTAGTGCCAGTAAAGAATTTCGCGTTTGAGTCTGGCCCCCGGATTTTTCAAAAGAGGCACAAGGCTTATACCGTCCATATCAGAGTTATGTTTCGAATCGCCGGCCAGAGATGTTATGTCGAGGAATGTCGGATAAAAATCAATCGAGCTGACCGGCTCAGAGCAAACGCTGCCGGGCTGAGTCACACCGGGCCATCGAATAATCAGTGGCTCGCGGATACCGCCTTCGTACAGCGAACCTTTGCCGCTGCGAAGCGGATAATTATTGGTTACTGCTTTTCGATTAAACTCGTTGACATAACCGCCATTATCGGAAAAGAATACCACAATTGTATTATCTGCAATGCCAAGCTTGTCTATCCTATCCAGGACTCTACCGACATTTTCGTCAAGGCTATGGACCATGGCAGCGTATTCGTAATTTTGATGATGCATACCGGGCTTGAGTTTTTTCTTGTAATACTCTACCAGTTCAGGTTTGCCCTCGATTGGAGTATGGACCGTGTGATAACAAAGATTAAGAAAGAACGGCTTGTCCTTGACCCTGTCCATAACGCCAAGCGCCTCATCCGTCAGGCGGTCGGTTAAATACTCGCCTTCGGCGCCGAATTCGAGATGCGGCACATATCGGAACTCACCGCCGTATCTTTGCGAGCCGCTGTACGGATAAAAGAACGTTGCCGGCGCGCCCCACAAAGTCCCGCCGATATTGACATCGAAGCCCTGTGTTTGAGGATAATGCCTCGCATCGCCAAGATGCCACTTGCCCACGTGTGCCGTGAAGCAACCGGCATCTTTGAGTACTTCGGCGATAGTCATCTGCTCGTGCGGCATGTTTCCCTGTGTTACCGGCGGTATCAGCTTTCTGTTCTGAGGTGGATTAGCCGAGGATTCGTACCAGACGGTCATGTGCAGCCGGGCCGGACATTTACCCGTCATAATCGAAGCTCGTGTCGGTGAGCAAACCGGCGCCGCGGCGTAAGCATCAGTAAAACGCATCCCCTGCCTGGCCAGCTTGTCTATATTTGGTGTCTCGTGCAAATCGCTGCCGTAACAGCCCAAATCTGCCCAGCCGAGGTCATCTACAAGGATAAAGATAAAATTGGGGCATCTGATAGATTTTCTTGTTCCAGCATACAGGCCAGTTGCTAAAGCTGTCTCTGCTGCAAAAAATGCTGTGTATTTCAAAAAATTTCGTCTTGATAATAACACTATCTTGTTTTTAATCATGATCGATATTATACCAGCGTGAATTTATGCGCCAATCGGGGAATTATATATCCTGAGAATCGTACTCGGGCCAATGGCTTACTGGGGCTTCTTAAGAAAACCGGCTGTGGATTCCATGATGCGGGTTGCAAGCCGCCTGCTCTGTTTGTTAGCGTTTTGCTCCTGGAGATCCTGGAGGTTGGCCATACAGTATCCACAACCAATCGTGTTGACGTGAAAATCTACGTATTGACGCCATTTCGTGTCAAGAGTGCCAAGCAGATACGCGCCGATAGTGCTTCGTTTGGGGCAACTGAATCTTTGCAGCTTCCAGACATCCGTCAGGAGGTTCTCGAACTCTTCCGAAGAAGGCCCTATCGGGATGCGGGACGACTCGATGCACTGGCGAATCTGTTTAAGGCTGCGGTGCTTGATCAGTGCGATTGCTTTTTCTTTTAAGCCCAAGATTTTAGCAACATCCTTGTTGGAAAGATGGCAGTAGAACAACAGCTCGATAATCTGCAAGTCGCGGAAGTTCAGCGAGCTTTTGAAACCATCGACCAGCTCGGACAAAGCTTCGGTAAGCGTATGTTTTTGCAGCTCATATTTTTCATCAGCCCTTGCGTACCAGCTCGCCGTCTGGGCCGGCCCGGCCAAAGCTGCAAACGGATCCGAGTCCTTATCATCGCCCTGAGTTTCATACGTATCCTGTATCAAGCAGTCATGCCTCGACTGGCGGCTGCGATAAGCATCGATAATCTTTCGTCTAAGCAATGCGAAGAGGTATGTTTCGAGGGCGCATTCACCCCGGTAACTTTGCAGGCTCTTTATAAAAGCAATGAATGTCTCCTGGACGGCGTCCTCGGCGTCGGCGGACTGAGGGAGCTTGGCCTGGGCAAAACTCAGCAATCGGCCCCTGTAGCGGTCGACAAATTCCGACCATGCCTGTGTGTTGCCCCGGCGTATCTTATCTAAGAGATACTGCTCTGCCTTTGTGACTCTGTT
>JAFGPJ010000308.1 GCA_016936275.1 Sedimentisphaerales bacterium | reverse complement strand
TCGATTTCGAGTATATTTGCTCCGGTTAATCCGGCCTCAGCAACAGATGTCATCATCAATGGAGCACAAAGGTATCAAACCATCGAATGCTTCGGTACATGTCTGATTGCATGGACCGGGAGATTCCGCGAATTGTATCGCACGGAAGAGTTTCAGAAAATTTACGTCGAGGGCGTCGGATGCAACATACTCCGCGTAAATATGTGGGGCCCTACTTTCGAGAAGCCAACGGAAGATTTCAGCCAAATCCGCTGTGAGGATTTCGACATGCAAGCCAACGGCGGTCGGCCGCAAATATTCGTGGATTTCGGCCGGGGCATACTCAAGCTAAATCCCGACATCAAAATAATCGGTACAGTCTGGAGCCCGCCCTCATGGATGAAAATAAATAAATCTATAACGGACAAAAAGTCCGGCGCAATTCGTGCCGGCGGCTATGGAGAACTCACAAACCGGGTCGATCCGAAATACTTCAAACACTTCTGCAAGTGGATGGTCGAATACGTGAAACTACACGAAAAATTGGGAGTTCCGTTTTACGCTGTAAGCCCCGGCAACGAAGTGCAGTTTACTCAGTCGTTCGAAAGCTGTGTATGGGACGGCAAAGACTATGCCAATATTATCATCATGCTGCGAGAAATGTTGAACGCCGAAGGTTACGGCCATGTAAAAATCTTCGGCCCTGAAACGATGACAAGCCATCTTTACGAAGGCGGCACCGGCTCTTATGTAAAAGCCATTAAGGATAATCCAGGGGCACTGAAAGCACTCGACGTATTTGCCACTCACGGTTACGAGGACGGCGTCAAAGCGGAAATGTCCGCCACTTCCTCACGCCGGTTCTGGGACCTGATTAAAGACACCGGCAAGCCCTTCTGGATAACCGAGGGCGGCACGGGGGGACATGACTGGCCGGAGCCTATTCAAAAAGGCATCGGTAATGCCCTTCATAACGCACTGGTGGCAGGCAACTGCTCGGCCTTCGTGCCCTGGCAAATTACCGAAAGCCGCAAGAGCACACACGGCATCATGCTGATGAGTGAGTACACACCGAAGACCTATACGGCCATGCACTACAGCAAATTTATTCGGCCGGGCGCTGTCCGCATCGACGCTCAGCCCGGTTTCGCCAACGTCCAGGTCGGTGCTTTTCTGCATCCTGAAAGCGGAGAGTTGACTATAGTAGCTATTAATCCCACCGGCAGCGAGCATGAATTGAATATGACCTTTAACAATCTCGACGTACCCGCCCTGCTGAAAGCCTATCGCACCTCGGAATCCGAGAACTTAAAAGAAATCGGAGAAGTATCCGTAACCGATAACAAGGCAGCTTTTAAAATGACACCACATAGCATCGTTACTTTCTCAGGAAAAATTTTAAAATGAACAGACTTTTAACAGCATCAATTTTCTTATTAGCATGGCTCTTAAATATATCCACTGCTGCAAATCCTGTGACAGGTATAACCGATTCGCCGTTTGTTCAGGAATACCACGAGGCATATCCCATAGGACAAGAGGCCGGACAAAACGATGTACGTGCGATTGCAGTCGACAGCAACGACAATATTTGGGCTGGTACCAAAGCAGGCGTATTTCGATTAGACACCGACACAAAGAAATGGACGGAACTCATGAGCAAGACCGATACCGGCCCGGTGTACGATATTGTTGTTGATGGTACCGGGACGGTCTGGATTGGCGCCTGGAACGGAATTTATAAATCGACGTCGAACAGCATAAAAAGGCTAAATGATATTAATTGCCCGATTCCGGCACTTTGTGTCACAGAAAACGAAGTCATTGGATTGGGCGGTGTCGGTATTTTACGTTTTGCTAATGACACCTGTACTTCTTATACAAAGAAGCTATACTCAAGGCATTTTAGAGCCGTGTTAGCCGCTAAGAATGGAGGATTATGGATAGCTACAGGAATGGGTTTGTACCATCATACGGATACAGGGCATAAATTATATCAGACAGAATCGGAGCTTCTCGGCCCGGACTTGTATGATATCGCTTATGCCAAAGACGGCAGCCTGTGGATCGGCGGACTTGGAGGCATTACCATCTACAAAGATGATAAACGTGTCCGTAACTTCACTCCAGCGGATGGTTTACCCGGCATTCTCGTTCAATGTGTGGCTCAGGGACCCAACGGTGATATGTGGGTTGGTACAAATCAGGGCATAGCAAGATACGATGGAAAAAACTGGTCTATCCGGCACAGCAGACGCTGGCTTCTCAGCGATGATGTGCGTGACATAGCGTTCGATCCACAAGGAACTGCCTGGATTGCGACAGACAAGGGTGTTAGCGCGATTAAACGCAAAGCAATGACTCTCGCCGACAAAGCAGACTACTTCATCGATATCTGTCTCGCACGGCACGTGCGTGAGCCGGGGCTGGTTGAAAAATGTTTGCTAAGCACTCCCGGCGACGTTAACACGTGGCAGCCGCGGGATGATGATAACGATGGACAATATACAAGCATGTACCTTGCAATGGAGAGCTTTCGTTACGCTGCAACAAAAGATCCCCGAGCGAAAACCAATGCAAAAAAAGCATTCGAAGCGCTCAGGTTCCTGCAAACCGTCACCGAGACACACGGTTTTGTAGCGCGTACGGTCATCCCGAGTTCGTGGACGAAAATGGCCGACCCGAACAGGAAAATCTCAGACCGGCAGTGGGCAGAGATGGTCGTTGAAAATCCACGGGAAAAAAGAGTCGAAATACGCTGGCGTCCATCCGGTGACGGCAAGTGGCTCTGGAAAGGCGACACCAGCAGCGATGAGATAACCGGGCACATGTTCGGATATTTATTCTATTACGATTTAGTCGCCGACGAAGCAGAAAAACAGCACGTGTCCAGACATATCCAAAATATCATGGATTATATCATCGACGGCGGCTATGTCTTAAAGGGCATGGACGGGACTCACACGAAATGGGGCGTATGGCCGCCGGAAAAGCTCAATAACGATCCCGACTGGGCGCCGGAACGAGGCATCAATTCTGTGGAAATCCTTTCATATCTGAAGCTTGCCTATCACGTCTCCGGCAAAGCCCGCTATCAGAACGAATACCTCAAGCTGCTCAACAAATATGGTTACGACGCAAATGTTAGACATGCCAAAACAACCAATCCCACATGGCGAACGCACATCGATGATGAGCTGCTCGCGCTTGCATACCCTTGCCTGTTGATGCACGAAGATGACCCGAAGCTGCGGAATTTGTATCGCGAAAGTCTCGACCATTGGTACGCCGCAGTGAAAGCCGATTGCAGCCCGTTCTCCGAATTCATCTACGGCGCCTGCTGCAGTCAAATGCCCCAATTGGAAGCTTCCATTGACTATCTGCAGGATTCTTCGCTCGACCTGGTACGCTGGACAGTTGACAATTCCCGCCGTGAAGACATTAAAATAGTACGAATTCCGGAATGGGAGCATCTTCAGACCAATCGTTTACTGCCGCCCAGCGAACGCGGCGTAATCCGATGGGACGAGAATCCCCGGAGGGTAATGCAGGGCGACGGCGGACATACCGAAAGCGATGGGGTATGGTGGCTGCTGCCCTACTGGATGGGGCGTTATTATGGTTATATTCGGCAGGCTCAATAGAACAAACTTAGGCTGCACTACTCAAATTCTTAGAGAATTCTTGCAACAAACACCTATTGAAGGTATAATACGATTGTAATATTATAGATTCATATAGAACCGCAACAAGCAATCGATAAGCTTCAATGAACTCGCGAAAATGGATGTAGTATGAGGCTTATAAGTGCGAGTTTATTGTTTCTTTAATAATGCTGGAGGTTTATGTCATGCGAAAGAGCAACGGCTTTACCTTAATCGAGCTTCTCGTTGTTATCGCAGTAATCGCCCTTCTACTTTCCATCCTGATGCCCGCCCTGAGCAAGGCCAAAGACCTCGCCATGGGAGCGGCATGCAAGGGCAACCTTAAGAATTACACCTTTGCAGTAGCGATGTATCTCGACGACAACGACGGCAAATTTTGCGATGCAGACAAGTGCTACTTCTCATCGAGTGAACAATACCCGATCGAAGCAAGTCTTGGCAGTAACTACCGGCACCTTCGCTGGTGCAATGGAGATATTGACTTGAAGAGCCATCCGGAATATGGAGGCACTCTGTTTCCATATCTAATGGATGCAAAAGCATTCATTTGCCCTGCCTTTAAACGCCTCGCGGTCAGAAATTCCGAGGACCAATTCTTCCAGGCTAATGGAGCGTCCATTCGAAATTACAAACCGTGGTATAACTACACCATGAACGCCTATTTAGGCAGTGAGAGATCAGGTATCAAAGAATCGCGTGTTCTCAACGTCTCTGAAGTCAGGAAACCAGCTACAACTTTCTCGTTCACCGAGGAGAGTTCTTTCGTGGATCCGCAATACAATATCTCAGGACTCAATGATACCTTCATGGCTCCCGGCGATGATTCGATGGTGGAGGGCTGGCTAAGCCAGGTCGGCGGCAATCCACGCTTAGTGGAGCCCGGCCCGGATGGCGTCGGACAGTTCTGGGACACTATCGCAGGCTTCCATCACGCACCTACAGGCAATAAGCTCGGCGGCAGAGGAAACTGCGCCTTTCTCGACGGTCACATCGACGCCCACTATCGCAGTGAGACCTTCTACCTCGCCTGGCCAAAATAAAACAAGAAAAAGTTAAAAGTAACATTCCCCCATACTTAGAAAAATCCCTCAATAAATTGAGGGGCTAAATAAAGAGTCTTTGTGGTTGGAATTTACGTAATCGATTCTGCTCTTCAAGGCTTGCTCGTCAAAACAGTATCGCTTGTCGAACCCCTTTGTCCAGATTCTGCCCGTCAAACCGACTTTTCAAAGCGCAGCTTGTGCCGCATTTTTATAATAGCTGACAATCTTACCCATTGGAATCGGGATATAATCTACTACGATATGGACATGTTGGAGCACACAGCAAGGGCAAGCACATTTTGATTCAACCGATTAGCTTTTTCATAGATAGCTTTTGCTGCGATTGCTCGATGACTTTTCGAGAGTTTAACCGGATTCTTAGATAGATTTTGTTTATTCGAATCGGTAAGAGATTGATTAGCTGCACAGGTTACACCATTTTTAACAAATCCTCGCTCATCTCCCTGAAGCCACGTGCCATACGTCGTGAAGGTTATCATGTACCCAAGAGTCTTTGCCATATTTAGCCCGGCAATTTATTGCCGGGTGCCTTTAATTGAAACCAATCTCAATCCGATGCTCCGGCCCGGTCACTCCGAAAAGATTGATCGTCCGAAATACAAAGTGATTATGCCCACTGTCATTGAGTGTCATCTCGACCTGCTCGTCACAGTCGTTCCATGAACCATCTTCGGCCATCATTTGAAAGCTTCGAAAGTTGGGAGTACATGAACTGAGAAAAACGCTCGCCCTGCTACCCTTAATTGCCACCTTAGAGGTGATAACATTCGGCGTCCATTCGATCCAGTCTCGCCTCGTGGTCTTTATGAAATAACGCGTGTCATAAGCCCAGTGCGGCTTGCCGTCACGATACCAGGTATTGTTACGAAAAATCTGGTCATCAAGCACAACAAGTGTCGAGGTATTTCTGGCAGGGAACATAGTAAAGCGATTGGTGTCCGTTTCCCAGCTACACCAGCGATAAGTGTCGGGACGAGTTTCCCACTTGCCGGTCTTGGGGTCCGGCTTCATCGGTGTACATTCGGGGCCGACGACACGAACTACTGATTTAGCTTCATCCCGCCAAACTTCATCCCGGATTTCCATGGCCGACAGCGGCACGCCGTTCTTCTCGAAATGGGCGTCATACTTGGCGTCGATCAGCACCCATTTGCTGAACTTATTGACCCAGACCTCGTTGACTCCGTGGTGCCCGCCGTCGTCTTTAAGTCCAGGCCCGCAGCCTAATCGCCGGGTGACGTAGCCGAAGCTGTTCAGCACGGCGTGCTGCACAATGCTGAAATGTGTGCAATGAAACTTTCCTCCCTTGAGTGCGGCGTCGAGGATTGCAAACGTGTCCCCCCGGGTCTGTGTGGGATTGTCGTTGTCGATAGCGATGTTCGACCTGATCCAGTGACGCAGCAGCAGGATTCGCTTCCATTCGTCGCTCTCGCCAGCTACGATGGCATCGAGGCCGTACCGGCTACGCAATTGGTTTACGCGCGGGCTGTAGTAGTTCTCGAATGCCCGGAACAACTCATTGCCGCTATACTGGGGGTTCTCTGCTGCCAATACGACAAATCGCTTACTCTCGCCTGCGGCTGCCGCCAGAGACAGGGCAAAAAAACACTTGTCATAATAAATCGCAGCCGATGCGTACGCACATAGTTGGTTTTTATGCTGGAATTCATAATCAATCCCTGTCAAAAGAACGCCGGCCTCTATTATGGCAACGTGAGCAACGTAAATGACATATCTACATGCTCACTTGTCTGATCATAAAGGGGCTCCGGCACAGAATTCTCATAAGTAACACTTAAAGGCGTGCCTCCAAACGTGTGGGAACGGCTTGTCCAGCCCCAAGGGTACCGAATATCTCCCAGCCTCTCCCTATACACAGCCATAACACTGAACCAATATGTCTGATTGAGATGCTGCTGCTGGAATAATGCGTCCTCAGGCATTCTTACTGAATAGCGGAAGACCGGTTCATTGGATTGACCAACGGGATTCCGGTCATAGCCAGCAAGAACTTCATCGTAGTCGTAGGCAAGATATTCCCATACTGATTCGCCCAGACTCCCATCATTGGCAGGAACATTCGTCGGCATATACAGCGACAGCATAAAGTAATCCGGGCGACGGGGCTCCTCCACCTCGTCACACTTCGACGGTTCATATCCATAGCCTATGTACGATCCATGCCAACTGATGGCGATGACCGGATCCATTCGCTCACACAACCAGTCGTCGGCCACCCGACGCTCGATCTGTAAATTACCGACCTCATCATCAATGGCAAACGATTCTTTATCCTCGGAGTATGGCCAGTCACGCAAATCCGTAAACGGCTGGTCCCATTTGACCCAGGGTTGCTCAGTTAGAAGCTCAAAGCACATGTCATAGCCCCGGTTCTGCCCGCACAGAAGAGAATTCTCTATCGGCTCGATTCTCCCCGGAAACAAACGCTCGTCGTACGTCGGCCAATCGCCCATGATGGCCGGCATAACGGCACCTTTTC
>JAFGPJ010000307.1 GCA_016936275.1 Sedimentisphaerales bacterium | reverse complement strand
GACGTCGATTGGGGCACGCACACAGCGAAGACCTTCGAGAGGTTCCCCAGCGCCAAAAAGTACAAGGACTTTCGCAAGATGCTGGATTCCGAGGACGAGAACATCGACGCGGTGACGGTTGCGACGCCTGACAACATCCATGCTGTGGCGGCCATGGCGGCGATCAAACGAGGCAAGCATGTGTACTGTGAGAAGCCCCTATGTCATGATATCTTTGAGGTCCGCCAGCTTACTGAGGCGGCCCGCGAGCACAACGTGATGACGCAGATGGGCACTCAGCTTCACGCCGAGGAGTGCGTTAGGCGCGTGGCCGAGATGATTAAGTCCGGCCTGATCGGCAAGGTACGAAAGGTAGATATTTGGAGCGGCAAGAACTGGGGCGGCGGCGAACGGCCGAAAGAGACGGAACCAGTTCCTGAGACGCTCGATTGGGATCTGTGGTTGGGCCCGGCCCCATGGCGGCCTTACAATCACGTTTATCTACCCGGCGAATGGCGCCGCTGGTGGGATTTCGGGACCGGCACCTTAGGTGATATGGGTTGTCACATTATCGACCCGGTTTTTTGGGCGCTCGATTTGGGATACCCCACAAGTGTTGAAGCAAGGCCCTCCAAGTTCAGCAAAGAGACTTATCCGACGGCGACGACGGTCACATGGGAATTTCCTGCAAGGGGCGAGCTTCCTCCGGTGACCGTAACCTGGAACGACGGAGACAGAAGGCCTGATCGTCCCGAAGAGCTCGAGCAAGGACGAAAGCTGCCCGATCAGGGCGGATTGTACTACGGCGACAAAGGCACGATACTTGCTCCCCACGGCGGCAATCCGTCTCTCATACCATATTCGAGGATGAGGGATATCGAAATGCCTGAGCCGTTCTTAGATAGGGGGGTCAATCACTACCATGACTGGATAAAAGCGTGTAAAGGCGGTCCTAAGCCGTTGTCCAACTTCGACTACGCCGGGCCGCTGAGCGAGACCATTCTGTTAGGCAACGTGGCGGCTCTGGCCAGCGAGAAATTGCTCTGGAACGGCCCTAACCTCGAAGTAACCAATCACAGCCAGGCTAATAAGCACCTCAGACGTAAATACCGCGAAGGCTGGAAATTATAGTTATACTATTTTCAATATTATCAACGTCTTAAGAATTAGTAGGAGAAAAAGAAATGAACAGGAAAATGAAAGTAACGCTTGGTGTGCTGGCGTTTGTTTTGTGTGTTTGCTGCCTGTCTAATGTGACGATGGCCGACAGATGGAAAGACTTCAAGCTCGGAATGCAGGCTTACAGTTTCAATCGCTTCACGTTTTTCGAAGCTGTGGACAAGACCAAGGCTCTTGAGATGGAATATATCGAGGCCTATCCCGGCCAGACGTTGAGCAAGGAGAATCCCGATGTAAAAACGGATCATAACATGTCCGCCGCGGATAGAAAACTAATGCTGCAAAAGCTTCGAGACACCGGCGTCGAGCTTACGAACTACGGCGTAGTCGGCCTGCCCAACAACGAGGCCGAATGCCGGAAGGTTTTTGACTTCGCCAAAGAAATGGGCATCCAGACGATAGTCTCTGAGCCGCCGGAAGATGCATTCGATTTAATCGACAGGCTGTGTGAGGAATACAAGATTAACGTTGCGATACATAACCACCCGAAGCCTTCGCATTATTGGAATCCTGATACCGTGCTTAAAGTCTGCAAAGGCCGCAGCGAACGAATCGGTGCCTGCGCCGATACCGGTCACTGGGCACGTTCTGGTGTCGATCCGCTCGAAGCCATTAAAAGGCTCGGGGCGGAGAAGCGCATCATCAGCCTGCACTTCAAAGACCTTAACGAGTTCGGTAATCGCAATGCTCACGATGTTCCCTGGGGCACGGGCATATGCAAGGTCAAGGATATTTTGACCGAACTGGACCGTCAGAAATTCAAGGGCGTATTCTCGATAGAGTACGAGCACAACTGGCTCAATTCTATGCCCGAGATATCCAAATGCGTGGCGTTTTTCAGAAAGACCGCCGCCGGGCTTAGCGACGTCAAGTTTCAGGATGTTTTTAAGAAGAATCTTTCAAACGCCGCAATGGAATCTGGTTCCTGGGCTTTCGGTGCTGATGGTGTTCTTGCGCCCACGCCGAGCGGCCACGGCGATATCTGGACCAAAGAACGCTACGGCAATTTCATACTCGATTTGGACTTCAGGATCCCGGAAGGAGGCAACAGCGGCGTATTTATCCGCTGCGGGAACCTAAAGGACTGGATCAACACCACAATTGAAATCCAGATTCATGCCACGACCGATGGGACCAAGCACGGCCAGTGCGGCGCCGTTTATGACTGCCTGTCGCCCTCGAAGGATGCTACAAGGAAGCCGGGCGAGTGGAACCATTATGTTATCACCTGTCTGGACAACAAGATTTATGTCAATCTCAACGGCGAAGATATCATCGATATGGATTTGAACCAATGGACCGAAGCCCGCAAAAATCCGGGTCCGCCAATCGCTGCGGGGACTGAAAACAAGTTCCGCTATGCCTACAAGGACATGCCGCGCGAGGGATTTATCGGCTTTCAGTATCACGGCAATCCGGTTTGGTTCAGGAATCTTAAAATTAAATCACTTGACTAAGACTGATTAAGATGAGGTATAAACGAATGAACAGCAAGAAAAACAAAAACATCATCCGCAACAGTGTATTTCTGGTAGTGGCGTTTCTGGCTTTTAATTTGTTCAGCCAGTCGGTCACATTAGCGGCTGCGGATTCATCGCAGGGATGGGTTTCGATGTTCAATGGCAGAGACCTGACCGGCTGGGACGGCGACACTCGCCTATGGTCGGTTCAGGACGGCGTAATTCGGGGCCAGACAACCCTTGCCAATCCCGCTCGCGGCAACACTTTTCTTATCTGGCGGGACGGCAAGCTTAAAGACTTCGAGCTGAAAATCAAGTTCCGTTTACAAAACGGCAACTCCGGCATCCAGTATCGCAGCAAGGAAATCAGTAAATGGGTCGTCAGCGGATATCAGGCCGAGGTCGAGAACAATCCGGGTAAGGTTGGATTCCTTTACCACGAGGCCGGCCGAGGCTGGCTGGTTAACGTTGGCGATCTTATGGTCATCGACAACAAGGGCGAAAAAGAAGTAGTCAGCAACGTTTCGGACGTCGATGAGCTTATCAAGGCCGGCTATTACAAGGACAAAGACTGGAACGAGTATCGCATCATCGCCCAGGGCAACCACCTGGTACACTATCTAAACAGCTACAAGACGATGGAGCTGATTGACAACGACCGCCTTACCAGTCCGGACGATCCGAAAGACCGAAATGGTGCTGCAAGAGAAGGCATTCTGGCGCTTCAAATCCATGCCGGCCCGCCTATGGTCGTAGAGTTCAAGGATATCTTTGTAAAAAATCTCGATGAGAAATACGGCGATGCACAACTTATCTTTAACGGCAGGGACCTGAGCGAGTGGGCGACGAAACAAAGTTCGGGCAGGGGCGACAAATGGGTGGTCGGAAAAGCGAAAGTCTCGCCGGACGATCCTAAAATGCTTATTGCCGCCGCAGGTAAGGGCGAAATGATTAATGTAACGCCCGAGCACGGCGCCAGCCGGGATATCTACTCGAATGCGAAGTTCGGCGACTGCCGGATAGAGGTTCAGGTAATGGTGCCGCAGGGCTCCAATTCCGGCATTTACGTTATGGGCGAATATGAAATTCAGGTGCTGGACAGTTGGGGCCGGCAGAAAATGACCGGCGGAGATATGGGCGCGGTTTACGGCGCCAGTCCACCGAAAGTTAATGCCAGCAAAAAACCCGGTCAGTGGCAGCAGTACGTCATAGATTTCCTGGCGCCGAAGTTCGATTCGTCTGGGAAAAAGACCGAAAAAGCCGAACTGCTCAAAGTAGAGCTTAACGGCCAGCTCCTGCACCAGAATGTTATATTAGATAAAGAAACACCTGGGGGCGTTACCGGTATAGAAAAGCCGGACGGACCATTAATGTTCCAGGGCAACCATGGGCCCGTGGCGTATCGCAATATAATCGTAAAACCTCTGGAGAAGTGAACATAAGAGCGAATTGTGTGGTGTATATGTTTGGCCAAGGAAAGCCATCCCCATCCCGATAGCAACAATCGGGATGAGGCTGCCACCCAATAAAATTGATGCTAAACAACGTGTGGCAGCCTCAAAGCCAAAGGCTTTGGGGATGTACGCAAATGGGATGGCGTTTGTTGAATATGAGACGGTTATAAACGGGCGGCATCGACTAAGATTAGTCGAATGGAAGCTTGACAGTGAAATATGGCCGTGCTATATTGCCCGGCAGCATTTAAGTTGAAGTTTAGTTAAATTAGTGGAGCTAACAAACGATGAGTGATCAAAAAACAGGTAAAGAAGTAGACAGACGTAGTTTTTTGCGTTCGACAGCGGCGGTTGGGGCCGGTTTGGCGTTTTCACCGGTGGTTTTCGCTCAGGCGGGCGCAGGAAAGCCGGATGATATAAATGTGGCTTTGCTTGGGGCCGGAGCGCAGGGACAGGTGCTGATGAACGCCTGCCGGGATATCCCCGGCATCCGTTTCAAGGCCGTCTGCGACATTTGGACGGAATACAACCAGAAGCGCGTCTCGCGTATGCTCAAAGCCTATCGCCACGAGCACAATACGTACGTCGACTATAAGGAAATGCTCGATAAGGAAAAAGACAATCTCGATGCGGTCATCATCGCCACGCCGGATTTCTGGCATTCCGAACACGCAGTGGCTTGCCTGGAGGCCGGATTGAACGTCTATTGTGAAAAAGAGATGTCCAATACACTCGAAGGTGCCAAAAAAATGGTCGAAGCACAGAAAAAGTCGGGAAAATTGTTGCAAATCGGACACCAGCGCCGCAGCAATCCCCACTACATACATGCTTATGATAAGCTGATAACCGGCGCAAAGCTTTTAGGTAAGATAACCACAATCTACGGCCAGTGGAATCGCAGCAAAGCGGCGTGCGAGGATTTGGGCTTTCCCAGAAACGCCGAAATCGACCAGGCCACCCTTGAAAAGTACGGTTTCGAATCGATGCAGCAGTTTAGAAACTGGCGCTGGTACAAAGGGCTCGGCGGCGGCCCGATTGTCGATTTGGGTTCGCATCAGATCGACATTTATACCTGGTTCCTCGGTGCTAATCCCAAGTCCGTAATGGCCAGCGGCGGCATTGACTACTGGAAGGGGCATGACTGGTACGACAATGTCATGGCAATTTATGAGTATGATCTCGGTGATCGAACCGTCAGGGCGTTTTACCAGACGATCACCACCAACAGCAGCCAAGGATACTTTGAGAACTTCATGGGTGACGAGGGCACGCTGATTATCTCGGAAGCCGCAGGACGCGACATGGTGTATCGCGAAGCTTGGGTGCCGTCGGAAAACTGGGAAAAGTGGGTCAAGATGGGCTTTATCAAAGAGCCGGTTGAGCCGGAAGCGGAAAAATCTGCCGGCGACGCCGTGCTGGATGTGCGAGAGTCACCAAAACCGCCGAGCTATGATATCCCGGTAACAATGGAAGGCAAGCCGTATCATCAGCCGCACCTTGAGAACTTCTTCGATGCCATTCGCGGCAAAGCCAAGCTGAATTGTCCTGCCGAGATCGGATACGAAACGGCGGTGACGGTATTGAAAGTGAATGAAGCGGTGGCGGCCGGCAGGAGACTGGAATTCAAACCGGAAGATTTCGAGGCGTAAATGCATGTTTAAGGTAATCGCTCTGTACGATAAGTATTAATTCATTGAGAAAAAAGAAGGATTTAGCTTACATTGGAAAAAGGATTAATATTAGAAGGCTTTTTATTTTTGCTGGCCTTGTGTTTTCATGCCAACGCTGCTGAAACCGAGCAGAAGCTTCTCGGTGATGAAAGTGACGGCAGCCGGGCACATCCGATTCATCGACTCGAATTGTTTGCCGAACCAGGCGAAGAAGGCAAAGAAGCCATCAAGATAGATCCGAACATTGATACCGCAGAAGAGGTGCTGCTGCCTTTTTCCACACGCCTGACGTGTGGTGAATGTCACAGCTACGGGATCATCAAAGGAGGCTGGCATTTTAACTCTGTCGATCCGAATGTCGATCCCGGCCGGCCGGCCCAGCCCTGGATATATGTCGATGCCCGAACCGGCACACAGATACCACTTTCTTATCGTTCCTGGCCGGGCACGTTTAAGCCGGAGCAGTTCGGTTTGAGCGACCGCGAGTTCACTAAGATTTTCGGCCGGCAAATGCCGGGCGGAGGGCCGGGAGAAACCGACGACCCGGACGAGGTCATGCGCCAGTACGTGTCCGGCAAGCTGGAAATAAACTGCTTGGCTTGCCACAACGGCGACCCGCGCCAGGACCAGGGCGGAACAACCGGTTACGCCGTTCAGGTCAGCCGTGGCAATTTCCGCTGGGCTGCGGCTGCGTCCTCCGGCCTGGCTACGGTAACAGGTTCGGCCAACGACATGGACGAGATGTATGATCCGTTCGATCCGTTCTCTGTCGAAACAGCCCAAAGCGGAACCAAGAAACCTCCGACCATCACATATCACAAGAACGTATTTGACTACGATAACACCGTGTTCTTTGATATCTTGAGAGAAGTCCCTTCGCACCGGTGTTATTTCTGCCACTCGAATCTATACATAGGTTCCGAAGAGACCGAAAAATGGTCCGAGGACGAGGATATTCACCTGAAATCCGGGCTGACGTGTGTTGATTGTCACCGTAACGGGATGGATCACAACATCATCCGCGGTTATGAGGGCGAAGAAGATGAATCGGACAACGAGCTTGCGGCGGTTTCCTCATGCGAATCTTGTCATCTCGGAGAACATTCTGCTTCCGAGCCAACCGCGGGGCGCCTGAGCGCGCCGGTTCCCGAACACTTCGGCATCCCGCCGGTTCATTTCGAAAAACTGACCTGCACGGCTTGTCACTCAGGCCCTTGGCCGGACGATGAAACACACCTGACAAAGACTTCGAGGGCCCATCGCCTCGGCACGCCGAATGTGAACAAGGCCCGCGAAATGCTGCCGCACATCGCTTCTCCTGTTTTTGCTAAACAGGCCGATGGCAAAATTGCGCCTCACAAGCTTGTTTGGCCTGCATTTTGGGGCATTCTCAAAGATGATAGCGTTATGCCGATTGAATTGGGTACCGTCACAAAAGTTATCGAAGACGTGCTATCGAAGGAAGAATTTCCGTTCTCAGGCGACTGGCCTGATTTGACGGACGATCATATTGCGAAAGGTTTGACCGCTCTGGCGTCCGGCGCTTCGGCCGAAGATAAGACCGTGTATGTCGCTGGCGGCAGATTATACAGCCTTGATGATTCTGGCCAACTGAGCGAACAGAAGGGCCACCCCGCGGCGAAGCCTTATTTGTGGCCCATTGGTCATGATGTCAGGCCGGCGGCACAGGCGCTGGGTATTCGCTATTGTACGGATTGTCACGGAACAAAGGCGCCTTTCTTCTTCGGGAGCGTTAACGTGGATACTCCGGTTGTTGCGGCCCGGGAATCCAAAAAAATGATTGAATTCGAGGATGTCTCCCCGTTCTATACCTGGGCATTTGCCTTCTCGTTCGTGTTCCGTCCCTGGATGAAGATGGTTATTATTGGTTCATGTGCGCTTATGTCGCTTGTTTTGTTGTTATATGCGCTGAAGGCCCTTGGTTGCGTTATCAAAACGCTAGCCGGAGAAAATTAATAGCTCTTATTGACAATTTGTGAGTGAACTGTCCAAAATGAAATCGAAGCGAAAACAAAGTATCATAGTTATTTTGAGGATGCTCGCGTACCTGTTGGCATTGGTGAGCTTTGTGGTTTTGGTACTGACCGGCTTTTATCCGGTCCTTATTTTGGGCGAGCATATTTCCGGCTATCTCGTGATATTACATGTGACTTTTGGGTCCGTTTTGACGGTCTGCGTGGCGGTTCTGGCCGTTATGTGGGCGAGCAATTGTCGCTTTACTGCCGGCGACTGGCCCTGGTTTGAGCGTATTGTTCTCCGTAAGGAGTCCCCAGGACAGCGCGTTACTTCGGCAAAAAGCGTCGACAAAACAGCGAAGAGCAAAAGCTCAGGTCTCGTGCAGAAAATAACTTTTTGGCTTATTATCTTTTTAACTTTACCGCTGGCTCTTTCGATTGTTATAAGCATGTTTTATTTATTCGGAACGCATTGGCAGGAGCTTCTTTTAGGATTCCACCGGTATATCGCTTATATATTTACGGTGGTTGTTATCGTGCATACCTTCCTGTTGATTCGTGCTTCAGCAAAAAAATAGTGTCGGAATTAGCTGTTCTTTAATATACTTTTCAAAGGCACAAACGCAGAACGGCGCGTTTGTGGCCTTTCTATATCCTGACGCAGATTAAGGCCTTATCCATTGTGATAGGCTTTCGGTTTATATAGCGAATTCTTACGCATAAAGGGGCTCTTTTGGAAGGGCCGGAAAGGAGCAAGAGCCGATGGCCAGGGTAAAAGTCGCTGTAGTCGGGCTTGGATTCGGAGCTGAGTTCATTCCTATTTATCAAAGACACCCCCATGCTGAGTGTTATGCTATTTGTCAGCGGAACGAAGAGCACCTCAACGAAATAGGCGAGCAGTTCGGCATAGAAAGGCGCTTCACGAAGTTCGAAGACCTTTTGAGCATTGACGAGCTGGATGCAATCCATGTTGTCTCGCCCATTGCCGATCACGCCTGGATGTCTCTGGAATCTCTGAAAGCGGGCAAGCATACCTGTTGCACCGTCCCTATGGCTACCACCACGGAGGACTGTCTTGCCCTTGTCGAGGCGCGAGAGAAATCCGGCAAAGTTTATATGATGATGGAAACTGCCGTCTATACACGTGAGTTTCTCTATGCAAAGGAGCTGGTCGAATCGGGCAAGTTGGGAAAGATACAGTTTCTTCGCGGCTCGCACCAGCAGAACATGGGTCTGCCGGGCTGGCCGGAATACTGGTACGGTTTTCCGCCGATGCACTATGCAACTCATGCCGTTAGCCCGCTTTTATGCCTGGCGAAAAAGCGGGCCGAATCGGTCGTCTGTCACGGCTCCGGCCGGATTCAGGAAGATTATATTAAAAAATATGATTCACCTTTCGCGGCTGAAACGGCTATTATCAAGCTTGCCGACTCCGACCTTGCCTGCGAAGTAACCAGGTCGCTTTTTAATACTATCAGGCAATACAGGGAAAGTTTCGACGTATACGGCACGAAACTCTCGTTCGAATGGGAGCAAACCGCGGGCGAAGGTCCGGTCATCTATTCCGGCTATGAGGACACCGAGAGAATAGAGATTCCCGACTATGGGCACCTGTTGCCAAAGGAAATCGCTCCCTTTACGGGGCACGGAGTCTACGATGAAGAGCACGAGCACACGTCCTTCATTCAGGGCAGCGGTCACGGCGGCTCTCATCCTCACATGACACACGAGTTTGTTCGTGCAATTGTCGAAAACAGGAAGTCCGCCGTCGATGCCGG
>JAFGPJ010000306.1 GCA_016936275.1 Sedimentisphaerales bacterium | reverse complement strand
GAGCCCAGTGCGGCGAAAGTTGCATGCTGGGTTCTTAGGGGACGGCGGTGTAGCAATGCACCGCTGTTACCCGACAACACATAGGGAGCCGTCTGAAAACTGGCAGCTTTACGATAGCCGCCACTCGGTCTCAGCTTCTTCATGGTGTTCTATGAAAAATCGTTCCTTTTCGCATACCAGGGTTAACGGTACAGGGTTGCGCCAAGAACGTCAGGTTTTGAACGATTATACCTTGTAAAGGTACAGGTTTCTCCTCAGATTTTGAACCGGTGCTGCATCTCGTCGGGCAGCTCGGCAGGCTCTTTTCTCTGAAGCGGATCTTCTTAACCGTACCGTACAGCTCTTCGCCGTCCGTCGCGCCAATTCTTCCTCCTCGTGGCAGCACTATTGCCTAAAGGTTTTCAAGAGGTTAGCCCATACATCCCGAATATTGCTAACGGCTAAACTCAATCTTCTACGCTATTGCACTGCGTCCCCTCGACTCCTCTCGACTCCTTGAAAAACTGTGGCACAAAGTGAAGTATGAATTGATGGGATTTAAGTCGCGAAACGCAAAAACCCTTGAAGAAGATGTTCGCAAAATCTTGGATGGCTTTGGAACCGATTACGGAATGACTTTTTGAAGAGCGCTTATATGCTCCCTGCATCTCCTGCTCGCCGCATTAAAGAATTATCGGAATCAATCTATGTTCATCAATCAAAAAGATCGAATCAAAATCATGTTGTCCCGTCTGTTTTATAATGACCTTATCCTTTAATAAAAGCAAGGCTTTTTTATAATCAAGAGCTGGAGCTGGCCAGTTATCATAAACTATCAACCAGTTTTTTTCGAACTTCTGAAAGTCATTTTTATTTAGAATTTTCCTTTTCTTACTCACAAAAGATTCAATTGCCTCACTCCAGCGTATTTCTATCTCGTCACCCAAAAAGGATATACCAATCACCTTATCGTCCATAATATCCGCTCCAATCTCATCATCTTCTGAGATTACTATTTCATTTTCTATTTCTATCTCATTTTTTATTTCATCTAACGCCTTATTTCTTTCTTTTATATTATATAAGCGCCCCCAAGTGTTCCTTTTTGGCAATTGAGCTCTTTCGGCCTGCTCTAAAGCTTTATTTTGTGGGATAGCCTCAACAACTTCAATACCAATATTGAGGTTTGATGTTGACGCTACAAAATCAGGCTTATCACCATAAAACAAAGCAAATGGATACAATAACTTGTCATTTTGAGCCATCACTCTGAGAAACTGAAAGACCGAATACTTTTCAACATGTATTTTCTCTCTGCCCTGATTTCTTTTTGGAACATCGAAATGTAAATCCTGAAGTTGTTGCAGCAGATCATTCTTATCGACAGCCTGAAGTAGTTGTTCTTGTTTTTTCATAAACACTCCCCAATTATGCTGTTAGATTTCAAACCGGCTCAGCATCCTGCCGGTCAGTCCGGCGAGATCCATTCTCGCCCCCGGATCTCCGGCAACCGGTGAGTGGCGAGCAGGCCGGAGGTTCTCGAAATATTCGCCGTTATCCCCCCCCTCGCGATCTCCATAACCCAACCGTACAACTCTTTGCGGCCCGTTGCGCCAATTCTTCCTCCTCGTGGCAGCACTATTGCCTTCAGGTTTTTAAGCGGTTATCCCATACATCATGAATATTGATAACTGCAAAACACTATCTTCGACGCTCTTGCACTGCGTCCCCTCGACTCTCATGACTTAGAAAAAGCCTGATAATTGATTACATCAAGCTTGTTTCAGGTTTTGATGCGCAGTTGCTACCAATAGAAATTCCAGCCTGGTCTTAACAGCACACGCCACGGACTACTCTGAGTGCATCTTTGTCACACCGACTTGGCCATCCATTGCCCGAACAGAATAGATTTCCCCCCGATATTCGACTAACAGCACATCGCCGTCGATCAGCCTCACAGGACGCTGCGGAGAAATCTTCAGGCTGACATTTTTTGCTAAAATTGAGTATCCGGGACACGTATCTACGCCAAAACCACTGGGCAAGGCACTTTCAGTCCATACATCCGGATATGCAGAATATAAATTAGCCCCCTCCTTGTCAATTGCACTACACCATCTGTTATTTGCAAAGTCCATAATGTAATATAGTCGTCTTCCATACATTCGGTTCATTGAATAAACAACAACCATCCTGCCGCCCGTACTGCGGCACATTCTATCCTGAACAACCTTGTCTATCACATCCAACCTCCTACCCATAGTGGGTGTCTAACGATTAAGCATCAAAAGCAGCCATGCCATGTACCTGCACAGCGCCACCGAGCTTATTGCCGCCATTAATTGTTTGGAATTTTAAATTCGGGATTTGACTGGAGTACGAGCCTCAAGAGAGGCAAGCCTGTTCCTGAATAGTCATCCGGTATAAGTGCAGCAAAGGCTGCTGGGTCAATTCCTAATGTCAATGCGATAACTTCTCCATCTTTTACAGTAAGTTCGCGAAATCCGTTAGAAACCATAGTACTCAGGCATCCGATAATTGCGAAGTTTGGTTCCTCTTGGTGCTCTGGCGCAAAAACAAACTTGATTCCTGAGAGTTTTTTTTCCAAAATAATTGCTTCTGTTTCACTTTCTTTCCAGTCGCCAAATCGCATTAAATAGAATGCAATTCTTTTCTCTTGTTCATCTATAACTTCATTTCCAGCGCAGTAAATTCTTACTGAACGCGTGACAAATAAGGCTTCGCCAGAATCGTCGATTATACTAGCTTCGTCCGGATCTGCTACTAGGTAAAGTTCGAGGTTTGGCACTGTACCCACCATGCGGTCGCCTAATACTGACATTTCTGACTTTGCTATGGCCGAAGGGAAGTCTATGACATAATCATTTTCTTGTTCTTCAAATGAGTTGATCGAAAGCAAAGACCAAAGATTCCATGCCGAAAAATAAACTGCGAATTTTAGCTCTAAGCCATTTAATTCACTATATGTTTTTAACTTTTTGTAATAGTCTTTTTTGATAGAGAAAAGCTTTTCTGGCCGAGCAAAATGGGAATTTTTTACTTCAACAAAGAATTGAGAACCATCATACATTGTCAGTCTGTAGTCTGGTGCTAGCACTTCATCTCCAGCAAAGTAGAGATCGCCTGAATCTTCTTGCTTTAGTAACTTAACCTTCCCTAAGGCACCAGCAACATACGCAAACAAAGATTCAACTCTTTTCCCAAAAACTGTAATGCTACTACTTTTACTTTTCTCAATAGATGTTTTAACACGCTCAACAAAATCATCTTGAGCTACAGGATCTCTGAGATCATAGCCATATTCAGCAGCCATAGAGGCGAATAACTCCAATACATCAAATTTTTCTGGATTCCTAATCAGCTTTTTCATACGTTACTTCAGTTTCAGGAGACTAACAATGTTTAAACTGATCTGCCTTATTACAAGAAATGCAGACAAATTCTTTTTGTGCAAGACAACTTCAAATTAATAATCACAAACCAAAAACAAATCTAAAGAAGGTTAGTGGTTATAAAAATGCTTGACCACCTCGTGCCAAGCAAAAGACAGCAGCGGCAAAAATTACATTATTAACGATATCCTCCAATTTGGACAAGATGAATTTGGCAATACAATTAAAGTATTAACAAATTCCTCCTTAAAAGCATCATCATCTATCAAATTATTACCGGTTTTTTTATTATAAATTAAAGAAGAGTCATTCATTGCAAATGGCCTTTTCAAAGACGTAATACCAATCCCCCTCAATACGTCAACATAACTTTTAAAATCATAGATATAATCCACAGTCAAATCATGACATATGCCTTTGTAGTAATTGATTGTTATTGACCCCCAATTTGACCTATAAGTATACCCTTCATTGTCATGACTAGATGGTTTGCCGAGATACCGCTCTATACTTTCTTTTCGTTTGCCTAAGATTTTCGTGTAATCAATAAATGCTTCTTGATGGCTTTGGTATCCGTATTTCTCATGAATTTGTTTTCCCATGTCCCAACCCGCAAATCTCAGGATCATAGGATCGTCTACTGTATCCATTGCCAATGAGGCATAAGGAAGTACAGTTTGTTCTGATAGACCCTTAGCTGTATCGGTCGATATCTGATTGTCGCATCCGTTTACTAAGAGCGTTAGGCAAAAGAGAATCAGAAGCAATCTACTCCGAGTGTGAAGTGGGTTTTTCCTTTTTGACATAGCACATCTGTTTATTTTAATAGCCAGAACGTTCGATGTGAAGCGGGGCCAAGGGGTTAGGCTCAATGCCGGCAACACTAGAAGAGCTTTGCATAGTCTTCGGGGTGCGTCCTCTTGTACCAAGCAATGAACTGCTTGTTCGAGGCCTCGTAGCCGTGCTCCTCACGAAAACTCGCGAGTACAACTCTCGGCGAAGCCGAGAGTTCGGGGAAGCCGAATCGTGCAGACGCGTGCAAGACACACACCTTCTGCTCTGGGTCTTGCACGTAGTGAATGTTCCGGAATTTGTCCAGCTTGTAGTGATCATCGCGCTTCTTCCCTCCCTTTCGTCTCCGATGATCCGGATAGTCGCCGAGCAAGAGAAAATTCAGCCGAATCAGGCCTTCGCAGAAGCCAGGCCAGAAGTCGTCGTCCTTTAGGGACTCGGCTGCAGCAGCGAAAGCCGTGCGGACCATGAACCAATGCATTTCATCCGTCTGGACGTTGCTTGAAGCGTAGGTATAAAGTTCATCAAGCAAATTCCTTAGCGTCCTTCGCCACTCGCTGAGAGTGCGCGTTGTCTTCGTGGCTTCACTCGATGTGGCGCCAAATAGTCGCGCGAGTTGCACCTGAAGAGACGCAGGAATGGATACGTTCGTGGGGCTTAACAACATTTAGACTGATCTGCCTGATTCAGGAAAAGCAAAAAGCTGCATTCTGTATAAGACATCTTAAATATCGTATTCACAGGTCAGACAATTGATTATTTGTAAATAATTTAAAAACATTAACAACCATTTAACCCTACCGGTTTATACAGATCGGTCTAAACCGGAAACAAGCATATCAGCAGGGCTTTTTTTACTCCGCACCCCCCTTTCCAACACCGAACCGGAAAAAAATGAATGAGCCAATACCAAATCCTGCATTTCTATGTATAAAGAATACACCAGATTTTCAAGTAATCACCCATTATCATAACGCATATCGTCTTTCTCGAATTCAGTGTGAAGCAAAGATGCTCCTCTCTCGCCTCACTCTCCTCACTCTCCTCACTCTCCCACCGCCTCAATTAACCTATCCCTTGTAAACTGGCTGAGGCGGGCAATGCCGAGATTTCTTGCCAGTTCAACCGGGTCGCCATTTGTTCCAAGTAATGTATCAATTGCTCTGATCTCTTCCTGACAGATATATTCTACCTTACGCATTTCATCGTCACGCTCTTTCCAGCGGGCGGGAGCGAGGCGTTCTTCGAAACTTTCCTTCGGCCAGAAGAAGAGGCCTGCCTTTTCCCTGCTGTGGCATTGACGGCGTTTGGCGATGGCGAGCACGATATCCTGAACTTGTTTGCCTGCACGTTTGAAACCGTGGAAGCGGGCAATCCTTCTGACGAGAACTTCTTCGTGGATCGGGCCTTCCTGTTCAATGACGTGATCGATCATTTCGGTCAGACGAGGGGCATATTCATCGGTGTAGAAGAGATCGGGTTTAGGGCTGAATCGTTCCGGATCGAGCTGAGCAGCTTTATAGGAGCTTTCTGTTTGTTCAGCAACCTCTTCGGCAGATGTAGCCCCGGAGGTGTGCGTCAATCCGATTGGCGGTGTTTGCAGGCTCGCGATGAGTGTGGTCTCGGGCGGAATGAAATCCATAGCCGGTTCCTCGACCAACACCTGTCTTTCGGTTTCCAGTAACCGATTGAGTGAGCAGTGGAGATCGTCAAGCGCTTTGGCTCGGTGGGTCCACCAGTCGGTCGACCAGAGGCGCAGGATTTTCCAGCCGAGGTCTTCGAGCACGTTCTGGCGGATTTTGTCGCGTTCACGGGCGAAAGCCGAGCTGTGGTACATGGCTCCGTCGCATTCAATTCCGGCAAGATAGCGGCCGGGGGAATCGGGATGAACAATGCCGAGATCGATGCGATAGGCCGACACACCGATCTGCGGCTGCACCGTCCATCCTTTGCCGCGCAATGCCAGAGCTACAGCCGATTCGAATGGAGAATCGAAATCCCCTGTTGAACCATGGACGGCAGCTCCGAGTACGGATGGACCTCGTTCGGCGTATTCGAGAAAATGTTTCAGGTCGATAACGGCTCTTGCCGATGTCCGGGAGAGATCGATGCGGTCAGGGCTGAGCGTTGAAAAGACGATCATCTCCGATCGAGCCCGTGTAAGCGCCACATTCAGCCGCCGTTCACCGCCGTCACGGTTGAGCGGGCCGAAATTCATGGTAACGTGACCCGACTGGTCAGGCCCGTAGGTGACGCTGAACAGAATGATATCGCGCTCGTCCCCCTGCACGGTTTCGAGGTTCTTGACAAAAACCGGTTCGAGAGTATGCTCGGTTGAAAATGCAGGTTCGATATGAGGATTGGCGGAACGAGCCTTGTCAAGCAGATCTTCGATAAGTCCCTGCTGCTCGGTATTGAAGGTTACCACGCCGATGGACTGTTTGCGGACATGCTCATCGGAATGGGTCAGTCGCCTCAGAATTTCTGCAACAACAGCCTTTGCCTCGCCCTCATTGTGACGGGCTTTCCCCCGGGCGTAAAAACCCTCCGGACGAAAAAGCTTCACCGCAAGGTCAGGATGAACCGGAGCAGGAAAGGTGACGAGTGAATTTTCGTAGTAACGGCTGTTGGAGAAAGCGATCAGGCTTTCGCGACGCGAACGGTAATGGAGATTGAGCAGGCATTTCGGTATGCTCGCCCCGATCATTTCATCGAGAATGCTTTCGAGATCACCTTCGATATCGATATCGCCATCGGGATCATCTTCGGAACGTGCAAAAAAGTTGGTGGGCGGCATCTGCTTCGGGTCGCCGGCGATGATGACCTGTTTACCGCGCGCGAGAGAACCTACAGCGTCCCAGACGGTAATCTGCGATGCTTCGTCGAAGATGACGACGTCGAACAGGGCCTGATCGGCCGGCAGATACTGGGCGACGGAGAGTGGCGACATCATGAGGCATGGGGCGAGAGCGTTCAGGACGTCGGGTATTTCCTTTATCAGCTGCCTGACCGGCTTATGGCGGCTCCGTTTCTGGATTTCACGACGAAGCACACCCCAGGAGGATCTCCGTTCGATATCGTCGGGATGCGGCATGTTACCCGATAACCTGGCCGTAATATAGTCTGCCGTAAGTTTCTGGAAACGGTCGTCGAGTTCACGGAATTTGTCGATCGCGGCAAGATGCTGAGGCGTAGAAAAGGTACGCAGCACCTCGTCCTCGCCGATAACCATGGCCGACCACCAGGCACAATATGCAGCCTCGAACGTCCTTTCGATCTCATCGGCAGGTATGCGACCAGCTTCGAGCGCTTCGACAAACGGGCCAAGTTCAAGAGCTATTGCCTCCTCGCGATATCGCCTCCACGCACACCATGAACGCAATTCTGCATGGTGTTCAGCAATCTCTTCAGCAGTTTCCCGAATGGCTTCAAGAGCTTTCCCTTGATTGGCGAAATGCTCCCGAACGGAACGACCTGCGAGAGCTTCGAAGCCGACGCATGTTTCCTGCAACTGTCTGTTGGCTTCGAGGAAAAACGATATTGCCCGGCCCACTGCAGCATCGGGAGCCAGAAGGTCGTTACCTTCGTATAACAGATTACGAACCTTGCCGCGCAATTCGATCAGAGCCGTCGTATCTTCGACAAGTCGGCCAACGACCGATTTTGCCCGTTTGCCGATTTCTTCAAGCGCTTGTACTGCATCAGCATCGGTCGTGTGTCCTTTCCACTCCCTGAACCCGGAAAGCATGCCCTCAAGACGATCGATAGCTTCGCCCTCTTCACGCATTTTCTTCAAGGTAGGCACATCGCGTGCCGGATCAGGGTCGCCAAGCGCGCCTGCCGCCTTCATCTCCTTGATGAGTTTCCGCTTTGCAAAGAATCCCTTCGGGCCCCATGCAGCCTCTGCCTCATGCCACCTCCGGGCAATATCGTCGCCATCAAGATGACGCCACGACATGGGCTCGTAGGCACAGCTGAGAGAAGCCTGGGCTTCGGCATAGGCCCTGAGTCGAACGACGGCCTCTTCAAGCGCTTCGATTCGCTCCTGACCGTCGGGTTCAAGGGCATAGGCGGTCTGTTTGCGGTAAGATTCCGCAAGCAGCGAAGCGAACGCCGAGAGAGCATCAAGCCGATCAAGGGTTAGATCGGGTAACGTAATTCCTGTACCTCCCAGCAACGCAGCGCAAGCCTTTTCGGTTTTGTCTGCTGCAGCTCCAAGCCTGACGACCTGTTCTGCGAGCTGCCCCTCCCATTGCGGCGACCATTCGCCGGAGCTGACGAGTTTGAATGGGCTTCGGGCAAGATCACCAATAGAGGCGTATTGCACGCGCAGCTTTTCGACAGCTTCGCGCATTCCCGCCAATCGGCTTTCGTCATGATGATCGGCTGAAGTCCAGGAAAATATCGCCCTGGATGCAATCGCTTCATCCCGTACCTTGACGCCAATGGCATAGTGCGCCGTCAACCCGTTGCGACGGCGGAGGTGCAACCGGTCAACCAGAAGGTTGAGCTGGTCACGAACCAGTCTGAGCCGTTCCGCCTCTTTTTCCCAATCATCAACGGATATGTTCCGATG
>JAFGPJ010000040.1 GCA_016936275.1 Sedimentisphaerales bacterium | reverse complement strand
TCTATAAGGAGCTTCAGGCCGAAGGCATGCCCAAGCCGATTCGCACCGCTGCGCTGACTGGTATGATTAACGCTACCAAGAAGTAAGAATAAAAATGAAAAGTAACTACACGATTTGCAGCACATTAGCTCTGTTGCTTTTGTGCTCTTATGCCGTTTGTTTAGGTGGTGTCGAGGGCGTCTCGCCCTCGAATCGCGGGCAGGATGCCCACGACACGGCCGTTGGCATTGTTCTGGACATTCTCCGAAGCAACGACCAGGATATGCAGGCCGCGGCCATAGCGATGGTTAAGGAGATGCCGGGGACGGAAGTTACCAAGGCCCTGGCCCAGGAGTTGCCGAACCTTTCGGCGAAAAGTCAGGTGCAGCTTCTATCGGCCCTTGGCGACCGCGGAGACGTTGCCGCCCGGCCGGCAGTTGTTGCCTCAGTCAAATCCGAAGACGAATCCGTTCGTATTGCCGCCTTAAGAGCGTTAGGACAATTGGGCGACGATTCGAACGTTGAGTTATTAGCGCAGTCGGCGGCCGGTGCCGGAGGCGCCGAGCAGAAAGCCGCTCGTGACAGTTTGTATCGCCTGCGTGGCTCGAATGTCGATAAGGTCATTCTTGCAGCTATCCCGAAAGCCGAGGCCAAAACGAAAGTCGAATTGATAAGCAGTGTAGGCCAGCGCAATATCACAGCGGGTGTTGCCGCTTTGTTGGAGACGGCAAAAGATTCCGACCGCAAAGTCCGAATCGAGTCGCTGAGGACTTTGAAGGTTGTTGCCGGGCCTGAGAATTTGCCGGCACTGGTCGAGCTTCTTATAAATGCTAAAAGCTCAATCGACCGCACCGAAGCCGTCAAGATGATTGCTGCCGTCGCTCATAGAATCGAGGACAAAAACCGCCAGGCTGCAAGTGTTTTAGCTGCACTGCCCTCGGTTAAAGAAACTGTTGCTAGATGCGCTTTGCTGGACGTGCTCGGCAGGATAGGCGATAACAGCGCTTTGCCTGTGCTTATCGCTGCGCTTAAGGACGAGAATGTCGATATTCAAACCGCCGCGATTCGCGCGCTGGCAGACTGGCCGACGCCCGAGCCGGCAGCCGAGATGATGAAAGTCGCTGAGAATTCCAGCAACAAAGTGCATCGAATTCTGGCTCTGCGCGGATTTGTGCGCCTGCTTGGACTTGCAGACGGCAGGCCGGCTGACGAGACGATCGAGATGTACAAAAAGGCCATGAGCCTGGCGCCGGATGCGGGAGAAAAGAAGAAAGTGCTGTCAGGACTGGCCACTACGAAATCTCTCGCTGCTATGCAGATGGCGGGCGGCTATCTCGATGATCAAATGTTGTCCGTCGAGGCGGGAGCCGCCGTGATTAATATTGTCGGCGACATTTATGCCGATTATCCCGAACAAGCGAAGAATATGCTGAACCGGATTATAAAAACCACGAAAAGTGATTCGCTGCATCAGCAGGCGCAGGAACTGATAAATAGTATCGAGCAGGGTGATTTAAAACAAAGTTCGAACGAAAAGGAGAATCAGTGATTAGGATATGAAAGACGAGATTAAAGTATCGAGACAGCGGGCAGTGAAAATGTCCCGGCGTGATTTTACCAGTCGCGCCGCGGCTTCTATAGCTACATTTGCAGTCGTTCCCAGGTATGTGCTTGGTGGGGCCGGCAATACACCTCCGAGCGAGAAAATCAACCTGGCCATTATTGGCTCCGGTGGCCAAGGCATCGTCAACCTGAAGAGGCTGCTGACTTTTCCTGAGATCCAGGTGATTGCCGTTTGTGATGTCAACCAGGTCAGTGACTATAGCGAATTTTATTTCGGCGGCACGGCCGGTTGGGAGCCTGCCAGGCAGATTGCCGAGAAACACTATGCCGACCAAAAGCCGTCCGGCACGTATAAGGGAGTCGATACATACGTGGATTTTCGCCGAATGCTGGAACAAAGAAATGATATCGATGCGGTTCTGGTAGCGACGCCGGACCACGTTCATGCCGTAGCTTCGATGGCGGCGATTAAGAAGGGCAAGCATGTTTATTGCGAAAAGCCGCTGACTAATACGGTGTACGAATCGCGGAAGCTTGGCCAGGCGGCCCGTGAGCATAAAGTTGCCACACAAATGGGCAATCAAGGGCAAGCGTCGGAGGGAACGCGTCTGATGTGCGAGTGGATTTGGGACGGAGCGATAGGCCCGGTTCGTGAGGTGCTTGCCTGGACCGACAGGCCTGGCGGCCGGTGGCCTCAGGGCGTCGAGCGTCCCAAAGAGACACCGCCGGTTCCGAAGACGCTGAACTGGGACATGTGGCTGGGCCTGGCGCCGTATCGGCCATATCATCCGATTTATGCGCCCTTCCGTTGGCGGGGATGGTGTGATTTCGGGACGGGGTCACTGGGTGATATGGGCTGTCACGTTCTCGATCCGGTTTTCCGTGCTTTGAAGCTGGGACATCCAACCAGCGTAGGTGCCGATTGTACGGCCTTTAATCACGACTCATACCCCTCGGCCTCTACCGTCTGTTACGAGTTTCCCGCTCGTGGTGACATGCCGGCGGTCAAATTGACCTGGTATGACGGCGGCAGATTGCCTCAGCGACCTGCAGAGCTCGAGACCGGCAGAAGAATGCCGGAGAGTGGCACGATATTCGTCGGCGACAAGGGCAAAATCATCACCGACGAATACAGCGGCGCTCCCCGGATCATCCCGGAATCGAAGATGAAGGCATACAAAGTACCTCCCAAGACGCTGCCCAGATCGCCGGGTCACCATAATGAATGGGTAAAAGCATGCAAGGGCGGCAAACCAGCCGGGTCCAATTTCGAGTTTGCATCGCTTCTGACGGAAGTTGTTTTGTTGGGAAACGTAGCGCTGCGCGCGGGAAAGAAGCTGTCCTGGGACGGCGCGAATATGAAGGTAACTAATGATTCCGAGGCCAATAACTATTTGCATCGTTCTTATCGGGAAGGATGGACTTTGTGGATTTAATCGGTGGGCTGAAGCCCACCCAATAATACGCGAAAGATGAAATCTGTGATAAGATTGAGGAATGCGATTATGAAAGAACAGAAAATGAAAAAAGAAAAGGACACGACAATCTCGCGGCGCCAGTTCATGGGCGGAGCTGCTGCGGCGATGGCGTTTACCGTTATACCAAGCAGCGTTTTGTCCCAGCCGCCGAGTGAAAAGATTAACGTTGCTGCTATCGGTGCCGGAGGCATGGGTGCCGGTAATACGCGTGCTTGTGCTGCTGCTGGAGCGAATATTGTGGCGCTGTGCGACGTTGATTGGAAAAAGGGCCAGGAGGGTTTTAGGCGGTTCCCCGAAGCCAAGAAATACAAGGATTTCCGCAGAATGCTCGATAATGAAAAGAGCATCGAGGCCGTGATTGTCGCCACGCCCGACCATTTTCATACCGTCGCTGCTATGGCGGCGATGAGACGCGGCAAGCATGTTTACGTGCAGAAACCGCTGACCCGCCTGGTTTCCGAGGCCCGCGCCTTAACCGAAGCCGCCCGCAAGTATAAGGTGGTCACGCAGATGGGCAACCAGGGCCACTCCGGCGACGGCGTTCGCAATATTTGCGAATGGATATGGGACGGTGTAATCGGCGAGATTAGGGAAGTCCACGCCTGGACCAACCGCCCGGTCTGGCCGCAGGGAATCGACAGGCCTAAAGGACAGGACCCGGTCCCCGACACACTCGATTGGGACCTTTGGATTGGGCCGGCGCCGATGCGTCCGTAC
>JAFGPJ010000039.1 GCA_016936275.1 Sedimentisphaerales bacterium | reverse complement strand
GATATAAAAAAAGGACGGCTCTTAAAGCCGTCCTGTCCGGGAAAAATTGGGCGTTACAAGCAGTTATTCTCCCTTGCGGAAAACATCCAAGATGTATCCATATTTTACGCCTACCGGTTCCCCCCCCAGCAGGTCTTTATCTACAAAAAGTATAACAAGCAACTCGTACAAAACAAAATGAGCTGGATAAAAAGGCTTTATTTTTACACAATTTTCTGTAAATATTATGAATATGATAAGATTTACACTGAAGTTTTCGCTCTTTTTGTTTGCCTTGGCAATCGTATCCTCTGCTCAGGGTCAAGCCATACCCTGGAGACGATGCCTCAACCAGCAGCCGGAATTTTATGCTACCGACCAGGCAATCCGCATTGCGGATAATCTCCTTATGTATCAGCGCCAATCAGGAGGCTGGCAGAAAAATATCGAGATGGCATCCGTCCTGAGCGAACAGGACAAGTCCCGGCTGCGCGAGGCAAAAACCAGGAACGATGCCACGCTGGACAACAGCGCCACTCGCACGCAGATGCGGTACCTGGCCATGGTCTGTCAAGCCACCGAAATCAACCGCTTCAAAGACGCTTTTCTCAAGGGTCTGGATTATGTGCTGAAAGCCCAGTATGACAACGGCGGCTGGCCGCAGCGCTACCCAAACCCCACCGGCTATTCGAAACACATCACATTCAACGACGGCACGATGATCGGAGTCCTTAATCTGCTGCGTGACGTCGCCGAGAAAAAGCCGCCCTATATCTTCGTTGATGAGGATCGCTGCCGCAGAGCAGAAAAAGCCGTGCAAAAAGGCATCGAGTGTATCCTAAAATGCCAGATCGTTGTCAATGGCAAAAAGACGGCGTGGTGCGCCCAGCATGATGAAAAAACCTTCGTGCCGAGAAAGGCCCGAAGTTACGAATTAGCCTCAATAAGCGGAGCTGAATCTGTAGGTATTGTCAGGTTCCTTATGAGCATAGAAAAGCCCGGGCCGGAGATTATCGATGCCGTCCAGGCAGCAGTGGCATGGCTCGACGAAGCCAGGCTCGAAGGAATAAAGCAGATTCGAAAAAAAGACCAGTCAAAACCAGGAGGCTTCGACAAGGTGATTGTCGAGGATGCCTCGGCGCCTCCGATTTGGGCTCGGTTCTATGACATCGAGACCAACAAGCCTATTTTTTGCAGCCGGGACGGCATACCGAAAGAGACGCTGGCTGAAATATCATACGAACGACGCAATGGATACAGTTGGCTCGGATATTATGCGACAGACCTGCTGGCAAATGAATATCCCGCCTGGCAGAAAAAATGGGTCCCGGCAAAAAACGTGCTTGACCGCTGAGTATCGACAAACAGAACCGATTGGAGAAAAGCCTGAATGAATGGGAAAGTAATAGCAAGACGCATCAGAGCAATTCGCCGCCGGATGAACAAAAAGAAAATACGATTCCTACTCGTAACCAGTTCGGCCAACGTAACCTATATCACAGGCTTTCTCGGCGAAGATAGCTGGGCGGCCATCGCAAAAGGGCGAGTGTATCTGCTAACTGACAGCAGATACACCGAGCAGGCGCAGAAAGAATGCCCGAGCTGCAAAATCATCGACCGTGCAGGGCCGATGGCCAACGCCGTCGCCAATTTGGTCAAAAGGCTAAAATCCGTCCGAACGATAGCCGTCGAGGACTCGGTTTCGATGGCTGATTTCGAGCAGTTGAAAAAGAGCATCAAAGCCCGGCTCAAGACGACATCGGGAATTGTCGAGGCCGCGCGCAGCATCAAAGACCAAAGCGAAATTGCAGCAATAAAATCCGCCGCCGCCATCTCAACTAAAGCGCTCGAACAACTCTTGCCGCACATCAAGCCCGGCGTAAGCGAGAGTGAGCTGGCCGGTATGCTCGATTTTCAAATCCGCAAGCTCGGGGCACGCAACAGCTTCGAGACGATTGTTGCTTTCGGCCCAAATGGCTCCCGGCCGCACCATCAGCCCGGCAAAAGAAAGCTCAAAAAGAAAGATGCCGTCCTTATCGACTTCGGCGCCAGATATAAAGGCTATTGTAGCGACATCACCCGATGCCTCGTAATTGGCGGCATGACTGCTTTTTATAAGAAGGTCTATGACGTAGTGGAACAGGCCCAGGCCGCGGCGATAAAAACAATCAGGCCCGGCGTAAAACTCACACAGGTCGATGCCGCCGCACGAGAGGTTATAGACAAGGCCGGTCTGCCCGTTTACGGCCACGGCACAGGACACGGCTTCGGCCTTCAAATCCACGAAGATCCATTCCTCAAGCCGGACGGCAAGGGCAAGCTCAAAGCCGGCCAGGTAATCACAATCGAGCCCGGCATATACATCCGGCGGCAGCTCGGAATCCGCATCGAAGACGACGTCCTCGTAACCGAAACCGGCCACAAAATCCTCACTCGCAGTTGTCCACATTCGCTTGTATTACCTGACTCGAAGGTGTAGATATTTCTTTGCTTGATTAGGGCCAGACGCTATAATTATATGCTGTATTCGTGCTGAGTTTTGAGTAACGCTGAACGAGGAACTCGGAACGACGAACGGTGAATTATAGAAGATGGAGGTCATTATGGAAATAAGATGGTTACATTTATTGATTATATCGGCGGTTTTATGCAATATCTCGTTTGCAGCCGACCAGGAAGTGCGCTTCGAGAAAATAGTCATAGACAGGACATTTCGCGCCGAGGGCGTTGCGGTCGGAGACGTAAATCACGACGGTAAGCTGGACATCCTGACCGGCGATGTTTGGTACGCAGCACCAAATTGGAAAATGCACGAGCTGCGTCCCGTCGGTAAGTATGACGGCACAACAGGCTACAGCAATTGTTTTGCCAACTTCGCAAAGGACGTCAACGGCGACGGCTGGATCGATTCGATTGTTATTGGCTTGCCGGATGGGCCTTGCCTGTGGTACGAGAATCCGAAGAACAAGCCCGGCCACTGGAAAGAGCGGATGGTCGCCAAAAGTGCCTGCAATGAAACGCCAATTTTCGTCAACCTGCTGGGCGACGGCAAACCCATGCCGGTCTTCGCCGTTCGGCCTGAAGGCCAGATGGTCTGGTTCAGCGTGCCGAAGAACCTCAATGGCCTATGGGACATGCACATTATTGCTGCCGGCCCGAACGCACCAGGGACCGAGAAATACAGCCACGGCCTCGGCGCCGGCGACGTCAACGGCGACGGGCGATGTGATGTGCTAATCAAAGAAGGCTGGTGGGAGGCGCCCAGGGACCGCACGGATAAGAGCTGGAAGTTCCACCCGGCCAAGCTCGGCCCGGACTGTGCCGATTTGCTTGTTTACGATATCGACAATGACGGTGACAGCGACGTTATTACCAGCTCGGCGCACAATTACGGCATCTGGTGGTTCGAGCAAGTGCCCGGAATGGACGGCCCGCAGTTCGAGCAGCACGAGATATTCAAGGAATTCTCGCAGACGCACGCGATACGCCTGGTAGATATAAACGGCGATGGCATCAATGACCTGGTCACCGGCAAGCGGTATTTTGCACACATGGGCAAAGACCCCGGCGGCAACGAGCCGGCTGTGCTCTACTGGTTCGAATTGAAACGTCCTGAAAACAGCAATATCGAATATATCCCGCACAAGATAGATGACGATTCCGGCGTCGGAACTCAGTTCGAAATCGCTGACATGAACGGCGACGGCAAACCGGATATCGTAACCTCGAATAAAAAGGGCGTTTACGTATTTCTTCAACTGCCTTAGAAACTCCGGTACAGCAAAATCTAAGGAAATTAGTATTTATTTGACTGTAGCGGATTACCCGCTATAATAATATAGTTCACTAGGGGTGGTTTGCTAATAAGCGGGCCTGAGAGAGAACCCTCTGAACCTGATCAGGACAATCGCCGAATCGGCGTCGATGCCTGCGTAGGAAAGTGATTGGTAACATCAAAATACGGACAACAAAAGAATAAGTCGCTTCCTACGGGAGCGATTTTTTAATTTAGAGACGGAATCGAAAACGATGGCAACACAGTTACAAATTGCACGAAGCGGGACAATCAGCGACGAAGTAAAATTTGTCGCCAGGACCGAAAATGCCGATGCTGAACTAATACGAAATGAGATTGCCGCCGGCCGGCTTGTCATTCCCGCGAACAAACGGCATCTGAAAACCAATTTGGTGCCGGCCGGGATTGGCCGGGTACTCACTACAAAGGTCAATGCTAACATCGGCACGAGCAGCGTTCGCAGCTCGGTGGAGGCCGAAATCGACAAAATGCAGGCGGCTCTGGAAGCTGGCGCCGATGCGATTATGGATTTGAGTACCGGCGGCAACCTCGACGAGACCAGGGAAAAATTGCTCGACCAATGCCCCGTTCCGTTCGGGACGGTGCCAATTTACCAGGTCATCGAGGACAGAAGCGTTGAGGATATCAATAACAAAATTATATTGGAGATTATCAAAAAACAAGCTCATCAGGGCGTCGATTTCTTTACGATTCACGCGGGCGTCCTTAGAGAGCATCTGCCGCTGCTTGAGAAGCGGGTGGCAGGGATTGTCAGCCGGGGCGGAGCGCTGTTGGCCAAATGGATGCTGCATCACAATAAGCAGAATCCTTTGTACGATATGTTCGACGATTTGTGTGACATCCTGGCCGAGTATGATGTTTGTTTTTCTCTGGGCGACGGTCTTCGGCCCGGTGCAATCGCCGATGCTACCGACGAAGCACAAATCGCGGAACTCAGGACTCTCGGCGAACTGACCGCCAGGGCACAGGAAAAGGGCTGCCAGGTAATGGTCGAAGGCCCCGGCCACGTTCCGTTCGATCAGATTCAGTACAACATGCAAATCCAGCAGGAGATTTGTCACGGCGCCCCGTTTTATGTGCTCGGCCCTTTGGTGACCGACATTGCGCCCGGTTACGACCATATCACATCGGCCATCGGCGGAACCGCCGCCGCCTTTTACGGCGCATCTTTTTTATGCTACGTCACGCCGAAAGAGCATCTGGGTTTGCCCGATGCCGAGGACGTTCGAGCCGGTGTCATAGCGTCAAAAATCGCAGCCCATGCCGGCGATGTCGCCCGCGGCATAAAGGGCGCCGCCGAACGTGACAGGAAATTGAGCACGGCCCGCACAAACCTGGACTGGAAAACTCACCTGGCCGAGTCGCTCGATCCACAAACAGCCGAACGCATGCATGACCAAGCCTCCAAAGAAATCGCAGCAAAACAACCGGCCACCGCCGATTATTGCTCAATGTGCGGGCAAGCCTGGTGCAGCCTCAGGATAAACAGGCAAATCCATAAAGCCTTTAAGTCTTGATGCATGATTCGTTAAGCCAACGTAGATTTAAAAAAGCAGAGGTATCCAGCATGGGCAAACGTAAGATTCTGATTATCGAAGACGACCGAGATATCGTTGAAATGCTCGAATACAATCTTAAAGAGGAGGGATACGAGACTGTCTCAGCGCTAAATGGTGAGAAGGGGATAGCGCTGGCCGGCAAGGAACGGCCGGACCTGATAATTCTGGACATTATGCTGCCGATTATGGACGGCTTCGAAGTATGCAGGACTCTCAAGAATGATGACAGGTTAGCACACATACCGATTATAATTCTAAGCGCAAAATCACAGGAAACGGACAAAGTCGTGGGTCTCGAATTAGGCGCTGATGACTATGTCACCAAACCTTTCAGCCCCAGAGAGCTGATTGCGAGAACCCGGGCGATTTTAAGAAGGGGACGGGAAGAACATACCGACAATATAATCCAAAGAGGACAGATAACCATCGACAGGACCCGGCATAAAGTGACTGTCGGAGGAAAAGAGATTTCACTGACCCTGACTGAGTTCAGGCTGCTGGAATTTTTGGCCCGACGGCCCGGCGTGGTATTTTCACGGTCCCAAATTTTGGACGCGGTCGCGGGCCAGGACACTATTGTGTGCGACAGGACTGTAGATGCTCATATAAAATCATTGCGGCAAAAACTTGGTTCGGCCAAAGATTATATCGAAACGATTCGTGGCGCCGGTTACAGATTTAAGGAAGTTTAAATGAAGAACCGACTCGTCTTGAAATTCTTCAGTGCATTCTCAGTTTTAATCCTTATCATTGTTTTCGTCCTGAACTTCTTCATCAGTTTAAGATTAAGGGAGCATTTCGAGCAGAAAATCTCTGCTGAATTGAAAAGTAACGCTGTTTTAGTCGCTGATATCCTGGAAAAAAACTTAGCTGAAGGTAAGTTCGAAGAAATTCAGCAAAAGACCAGCCAACTGGCGAACAAACTGGATTTAAGAATCACGGTCATCGATAAGGACGGCAGGATTCTTGGCGATTCAGAGCAGCAGCCGTCCCTGATGGCTAACCACAGCGACAGGCTCGAAGTAACTGAAGCGATTAAAAACGGCTTCGGACAGAGCACTCATTTCAGTGACACTCTGGGCATAAATATGAAATACGTCGCCGTGCGAGTGGACCAGAGTGATAGAATTCTGGGAGTCGTCCGTTTCGCCCTGCCGCTTTCACGCGTCCAGCCGGAGATACGGATAATTTACAGAGTGGTGCTGTTCGGGACAATCGCAGCCGTCGTTATTGCAATGATAGTGGCATACTTCATTTCGAGGAGTATTATTCTACCTATCAGACAGGTGAAAGAGACGGCCCAGCAGATTGCCAAGGGTGACTTCAGTAAAAGGGTACGGATCAAAAATAAAGGCGAGCTCGGAGAATTGGCTGAGTCATTGAACACGATGGCCGACGAGCTGCAACAGAAGATGGAAAACCTCAGGCGGCTGGATCGCGTTCGGACGGATTTTGTTGCCAATGTTTCTCACGAGCTCAAAACGCCATTGACACTCATTAAGGGCTATATAGAAACACTGCAAAACAAGGCAATAAATGACAAGGCCAAGTTAAGTAAATTCATCTCGATTATCAAAGAGCATTCCGACAGGCTCGGATACATAATCGATGATTTGCTGAGCCTTAGCGAGCTTGAACTGTCAAGGGACTGCGTGAATAGAACTGAGTTAGACCTGCAGGAAGTCATAGAAGAGATATCATTGGGATTCGAACAAGCTCTCGCCGAGAAGAAGCAGAGCTTAACCGTAAGTACCCATGGTGATAGCTTCAGCATCCAGGCAGACCGCAACAAGATCGAGCAGGTTTTTGCGAACCTTATTGACAATTCGATCAAATACACAAAAGAATTCGGGCGAATCGAAATTTCGCTGCGTGAACAGGATCAGATGGTTTGCGTAACCGTTGGTGATAATGGAATCGGCATACCAAAAGAACATCGCGACAGGGTTTTTGAACGTTTTTACCGCGTTGACAAAGCGCGTTCACGGGAGCTTGGAGGAACAGGTCTGGGGCTTAGCATTGTCAAGCACATAGTTCTCGCTCACAACGGGAAAATCTCAATCGAAAGCGAGCTCGATCGAGGAACCAAAGTTTCAGTCACGTTTCCCAGAAATTAGAAAATCTTACCCCTTCACGCAATCTTCACATTTCCTTCATACTTTATTCACATTCAACCCGTATACTCTCTACAAAACTGCCAGGAGGAATTAATGGATAAAAAACTCGAGATAGGTTATAAAATATTGGCGGTGGCGGCCCTGTTGTATCTGTTTTTAGTCAGTATAAGTCTTATGGGTGCGGCGTT
>JAFGPJ010000305.1 GCA_016936275.1 Sedimentisphaerales bacterium | reverse complement strand
TTCGAGGGCCAAACCAGAGCCTTTCTAAAGATTCAAGATGGCTGCGATGGATACTGCACATATTGTATTGTACCCAAAACCCGGCCATTTGTTCACAGTAAACCGGCCGATGAGGTTCTACATGAGGCGCAAGCGCTTGTAAAATCCGGACATAGGGAAATCGTTGTTGCTGGAATATTTCTTGGAGCTTACGGCCAGCAAAGTGTTAGGCGTAAAAATTGGCCCAATCATCGAAATGACCATTTAGCCAATCTACTTGATAGGATGGCGGAAATTCCCAATCTTGCAAGGATAAGGTTAAGTTCGCTGGAGCCTGCCGATCTTACGCCGCGACTGCTTGATACTTTCTGCAAACACCCTAACATTATGCCCCATCTGCACTTGTCGCTGCAGTCGGGCTCAAATAAAATCTTGAGAAAAATGTGCCGGCAATACAGAGTCGAAGAATTCAGAGAAAAAGTTGAGTCAGCAAAATCTCGCCTCGACAGGCCAGCAATAACGACCGATATAATCGTGGGTTTTCCTGGCGAAACAGATGCCGACTTCGAGCAGACTGTTAATATGGCTAAGATCATTGGTTTTGCAAAGATGCACGTTTTCAGTTTCTCGCCGCGTAAGGGCACTGCCGCTGCCGATATGCAGGATCATGTCAGCAATAAAGTTATAAAAGAAAGGTCGCAGATATTACGCGACCTTGATATTGAACTCGGGCTTAAGTTCCGTCTGCAATTTATCGGAGAAAACGCCCAGGTTCTCATTGAAAACAACAACGGCCAGCTATCAGGACGAAGCGAGAGATATTTCACTGTCAAAATTGGTAAAGCAGGGAAAGGGCGTAAAAATAATAGTATTGTTGGGGTAAGGCTAATTGAAAATGGCGAATTTGGGATGACAGGGTCAATTTCAAGTCAAAAGATTCAATAAATTCATGCTCTACCGATATTGCATTTTATGAGAAGTTTTTCCGATTAAAGGAAAACTCGACTTTTACTTTTACCGGCATGCCGCCGATTTCCAGTACCGGGTAAGCGAGGAAATTAATCGGTCCTGATTCAGGTCCGGGTTCGAGCACAAGGTCGCGGCCCCTGCTCAGCTCGATTCGGTTTGCCGGGTTATGGCCGAAGTAATAGGAAGACAGGCTGGAACATTTATCGCCCTCGCTGATATCAACGGGCCACCACTTGCCGTCAGTATAGAACTCAGCCCAGCAATGATAGCCGTCTATCCCACCTTCATTTCTTTCTGAAGGGATTGCCGCGCCTATTGCGAAACGGGCGGGAATTCCGACCGCTCTGCACAAAGCAATGAAGTAGGAGTGAAAATCCGAACAATTGCCGGTCTTTACGTCACATGCGTAAACGGCGTCACCTTTTCCCCCAGCCGGTGCCGAACTTCATGTATCGCATCCGGTCAATGGTGTGGTCGTAAAGGGCCCGCGCTCGTTCGAGGTCGCCCTTTTTGCCTTCAAGCACTTCTTCTGCAATAGTGCGGAATCTCTCATCAGCCGGCACAAGTCGCTCCGGAGCAAGGTATCGCTCAATAGCCGACTCTTTATCTTCATAAACGGATTTCTCAAGACGCTTTACCTGCGAACGAATCTCGACGGTTTTTCCGCTATCTTGAGGGCTGAGCGTTAGAAAGAGCACACGGTTTCCATGTTCATGCTCATTTAATATTTCCTGCTCGCCAGGGGCTTCGATGGATTTTACCTCAACCGTCTGGAATGAATCCATAGACGGCAGGGGAATCCACATGCGAGCTCTATCACTTATTATCGGCAGTGTCGCATGATATATAAACTCGAACTCGTCCTGGCCTTTGATAACGCCGAGCAGCTCAGGCGGCGCGTTTTCCACGGGCTGACGGTACCACGTCTTGTCACGCTTTTGTTTCCAGACGTAATAAGGCTGGCCGTTGAATTTATGGACCGTAGTTTCCGTGACTGTCATGTTTCCCGGATCGCCGGCAAGAAAAAAATCCACATCATAAACATCGCCGTCGCTGCCGGCCAAATCCACACAGGCGAAATGACGCCTCGGCCCGAGATTCGCCAGGTATTCTGTGTGAACGCGAACCAGCTTGAGTTTCAGCTCGCTATCACCGAAGGGAAGTGTGAAATATCCCTCGCCCAGGCGCGTCTGCTCTTCGATGTGTTTTTCGATGCCGTCCTGTATGTCCTTTGTCACTACATTAGGTATCGAAGCAGAAGTGTTCTTCTGCTGGTCACGTGATTCGTCACAGCCCACCAGAACAGCGCACACTATTATTGTTTGAATCGTTTTTTGCAAATTCATAGCCGACCTTTCATCTGCGAACCACATGTCGCAGCCCAGAAGTCGAGTGTTATTGTGGATGTTCACCTGCTGGGTGTTCCCCTGACGGATGTTCTGCGGCCGGTTTTTCCTCGGCCTTTTTTTCCTCTGTCGGATGCTCACTGGATGGGCGTTCCCCGGACGGTTGATCGTGATGTTTTTTGCAACCTGTAAGGCCAAGCGAGACAACTGCCATAACCAGCAACAACATAAGTAGCTTTTTCACGTTATTGATCATTATGAATTCTCCTTTAATTGACTATTTTTCACAAAAGCCGATGCTTCCTTGCTCTACTGCCCCAGCTTCCAGGTTCTTTGCCTAATCACGATAATTCCATATACCTGACTGTAAGCATAAATTCGTTCTTTTATACAATTAGTTCCGGATGCTTGTTCGATACATTTTATGGTCCATCTCGATAAAATTGAAGAAAATAAAAAAGAGGGACAGCGCCGTGGCAGATAAACTCGTTAAAAATAGAGAATATGTGATGGATGGGACGATCTTCTGGTATCAGATTCAATTGTAAAATCAGCTCCATTCGACCTTGCTCAGAGCCTGCTCTGAACTTGTTCAGCGTTCTGTGTTCGACGGCTTGCGTGAATACGAGGAAAAGGAGTTGTTTCAAAAGAAGAATCGCTGTTTAAATACCGGTGCTCTTTCCGATATATAATTTAATGACAGTTGTTGATTTACAGACAAAACCGTGTCCATTTTGTGCCGAGACGATCCAGGCCGCGGCTGTTAAGTGCCGGTTCTGCGGGGAATTTCTCAACACTGAAAAGGCAAAAGCCCTGCAAGCCGATTCTGATGCTGATCCGGAATTGACAGAAGAAGAGCAAGAGGATGCCGACGATAATATCCTGTTCGCAGGCAGGCCGTCTTTATGGGGCATGGCGTCGGCGATAGTTAAAGGAATAGTGGTCCTTGCTATTGCGTGGCTTCTGATAAGGCTGCCCCTCGAAGGTTACGCCGCCAGGTTGCTTGCTTTGAAACTTACGCCGACCCAGGTTTTCGCTATCGGCCGATACAGAGTTATTGCCGGGGTAGCAATTGGCGGGCTTGTCATCCTGATACTTCTGCTAAAAGCGTTCAAGCTCAAGATGATCTATTATGAGGTCAGTGCCGACCGAATCGAGTGGAGCAGGGGCATCCTCGACAGGCGGGTGGATAACGTGGACATGTTTCGCGTGATTGACCTGAAGATGCGCAGAAGCCTGCTGGACTGCATATTCGGCGTCGGTACGGTGGAGCTGATTACTACCGACAAAACAGACCCCGAGTTCGAGTTCGAAAAGGTTCATGATTGCCGCCTCCTGTACGACGTTATCAAGAAATCCAGCCTCGAAGCGGACCGCAAGACCGGCGTTGTACATCTGGAATAGGATTAGGAATTTTCATCCGCATCCGGGATGTACTCAATCAAATCGCCGGGAGTGCAATTCAGCGCTTTGCATAAACTGTTCAAGGTCGAAAAGCGAATCGCGCGGGCCTTGTTCGTTTTGAGGGTGGACAGGTTATTGACGGCAAGGCCTGTTGCCTCGGCCAAGTCCTTCAGTTTCATCCGCTCATCTAAAAGTAAATAATCAAGTCGAATATTAATCATTTGCAGAACTCCTTTAGACCAGCGTTTTTGATTCTTCTATCATTGGCACCATGCGCTTTAGAACTTTTGCCATACCGACAAAAATCAATGCCCTGGCGACAGCAGGCAATAACACCGCCAAAAAAGACAAAAGTAAGGAATATATATGGGCGTATCCGAATACTTTCATTTGAAAGAAGTAATGTAAAACTGGGCCTACTATCAAAGCCAGAGCATATAAGTAGAGGATCTTGTCTCCATGACGAAGTATTAAGCCGGGTTGGTATTCACTCTCGTGTAAATATCTGACAAACTGGGCAAGACCCAGCACTATAAGCCCAAGAAGCACAAAACTGAGAGCTAATTGTTGGTAAAAAGAGTATATCATAAAAAGTCGAAACTTGTTATCCACTTGGAAACCATATAATGGTTTTACAACAGCTACAATCAAGGCCATAATTATAAGCAGCCATCCAATGATTCGAGCACCAATGCAGTAGGAACGCAGTAACGGCCTGTTTTTTTCAATAAACTCGTTCATTTTGTTTCTCCTTTCGTGTTCTTAATGAATATATAACCTATATGCGTATAAAATTACATGATTATCATTGAATTGTCAACTATAGAAATAAAATTTTTTGTAATTTTTATGCTGGTTTTCAAGCTGAAAGAGGTGGAATTTTGAAGAAGCGGAAAATATCAGGCCTCAATGGCCTTATGTTCAAGGGTAAGCATCCTCTTTTTGAAAGATATTCCGCCCGGGGCTGAGAAGCCGCCCATTTTGCCGTCGGTTCGCAGCACGCGGTGGCATGGGATAATGAGAGGCAGTGGATTTTTGGCCAGGGCGTTGCCGACGGCACGGCTTGCGGAAGGCCGGCCCGCCTTTTTCGCTAATCCGGCATAAGTTACTCTTTGATCAAATTCTATCTTTCTGCAGGCCGTCAAAACCTTACGTGAAAAGACGCCGAAACCGTCAAGAGCAACAGGTATGTCCGGGCTGAAATTCACACAGGAGCCTTCAAAATATGCTGTTATTTGCTGCTGCAGTAATCTGAAATATGCTTTGTCGAATTGGGCGTCCGGCAGGTTTTTCAGCAGCCGGGATTCTATTTTGGTAAATTCCGGCCCGGGCAAATGTGTCCGGCATAGGGTGGATTCGGTGCCGGCAAGGCCGAAATAGCCCCATTTCGTCTTGAAAATCGTATATTTTATCATTTTCTGCATTTTTTACCTGACATGTATGCCTAAAAATATTTCTAATTAGTCAAATTCATTGACGCAAGAAGAAAAATCTGTTAAATATATCGGTTTTTATAAATACGACTCAATGCGGTCGGAAGCTAATTAATTATACGGATGAGTGAATTAACTTGTTTTTGAATTATGTCTCTTGATGAGCTAAGAAAAAAAATCGATGAGCTTGACCATCAGCTTGTAAAGCTGCTCAACGAGCGTGCGCGCGTTGTGGTGGAAATTGGAAAGCTCAAGAACAAAACCGACAAACCGGTCTATGCGCCGGATCGTGAGAAGGATGTTTTTGCCAGGATAGTCAAGGCAAATGAAGGCCCTCTGCCGGACAAGTGCTTAATAGCTATCTGGCGTGAGCTGATGAGCGGATCTTTTGTGCTGGAAAGACCGCTAAGGATAGGTTACCTCGGCCCCGCCGGAAGCTTCAGCCATAACGCTTCTATGCTGAAATTCGGCCAAAGCGTCGAGTATGAGCCGCTGGCAGACATCACAAGCATTTTTGACGAAGTCAGCAAAGGTCATTGTGATTTGGGTCTTGCGCCGGTCGAAAATACGATGGGCGGCGGCGTGATAGAAACGCTGGACGCTCTGATAGACTCTGATGTGAAGGTCTGTGCCGAGGTGCTAATGGCGATTCATCACAATCTGCTGGGCAAGTGTTCCATGGAGGAGATCAAGAAGATTTATTCCAAGCCGGAAGTATTCGCCCAATGCAGAAACTGGCTCAGTGCCACCTTCAAAGGAACCCAGACTATTCCCGTCGCTTCGACGGCAAGGGCTGCGCAATTAGCAGCCGAAGAACCAAACACAGCAGCAATTGGCTCGACCGTTGCAGCGGAATTGTACGGGCTGAGAATTATCTGCGAAAATATCGAAGACATTACCAACAATGTCACCAGATTTCTTGTAATCAGCCGGGAAGATGCAAGACCGACGGGCGAAGATAAAACCGCTATATTATTCAGTACCGCTCATAAGGCTGGCGCCCTGGCCGAAGTGCTCGATATATTCAAGCGATACGACATCAACATGACAAACATCGAGTCCAGGCCCAGCAGAAAAAGACAATGGGAATATTATTTCTTCGTGGATTTTTTAGGGCACAGGTCAGAGAAGCACATCCAGGATGGACTCGAAGAGTCGCGAAAGCATTGCTTGCAGCTTTCGATATTGGGCAGTTTCCCAAGAGCAACGGAATTATTATAGTTATTGTCCGTTACCCATAAACCTGTGATCCGAGCAACGGATCGTTAAAGTAAATATAGGAGAGTTCTATGAGAAAGCCGTTTGTGGCAGGTAACTGGAAAATGAACACGAATAGCCAGACCAGCGTAAAGCTGGTCGAACGTATAGCTTCCGGATCTGTGGAGGCGGCGAGCCAGAGCGTAATCGTTGCGGTTTGCCCGCCTTTTGTTTACTTGCAGGTGGTGGCAAAGGCCCTTAGCTCGTCGAATATCGCCGTCGGAGCACAGGATATGTACTTCGAGCCTGACGGCGCTTTTACGGGCGAGATAAGCGCTTCAATGCTCAAAGATGTTGGCTGTTCCTACTGTCTCTGCGGCCATTCGGAACGCCGGCATGTAATCGGCGAATCCGATGAGCTGATAAACAGGAAAGTTACCGCTGCTATCGGCGGCGGACTTTTGCCGATACTGTGTGTGGGTGAGCTTCTCGAAGAGCGAGAAGCTTCGAAAACGAACGAAGTGGTAACCCGGCATGTAAAAGAAGGCCTGGCCGGCTTAAGCGCCGAAAAGCTCGAAGCAGTGACTATAGCGTACGAGCCGGTCTGGGCCATCGGAACAGGTTTGACGGCAACGCCCGATCAGGCACAGGAAGTACACGATTTTATACGAAAGCTGCTCGGTCAGATGTATGATAAAAAAACGGCCGAGGAAATCCGAATCCTGTATGGCGGCTCGGTAAAACCAAATAACGCTGCAGAGCTGATGAGCCAGAAGGACATAGACGGAGTCCTCGTCGGTGGGGCAAGTTTGAAAGCTGATGATTTTCTCGCAATAATCCAGGCTGCAGTGTAATCGGCTATCGACTTAAAAAGTAAAATTAAGATTCCGAAGGGGAATAAATATGACTGTTTTTCCAATGTTGGCGGTAAGTTTTATAATGAACGTGGTTGCTGTCCTTTTCGTTATTTGCTGTGTGGCTCTGATTCTGATAATCCTGATTCAAAAGGGCAGGGGCGGCGGATTAAGCGGAGCGTTCGGCGCTGCAATGGCCAGCGGGATTCTGGGCTCAAAGACCGGCGATTTTCTGACTTGGGTAACGATAACACTGGTGGGCGTGTTTCTGCTGCTTGCAGTCGTGATGGCCAAATTTTACAAGCCGGATGTGGCCAGCGATTATGACGTAATCCCACAGACACAGCAGCAGCCGCTGGAAAGTCCGGAGCAACCAGTACCATCGGATGCTGCGGAGGAAACGGCCGGTCAAACCGATGCCGGTGCAGACATTAATTTGCCCGGCAGTTAGGGATAAGATTATCCTGAAACATAAAAATGGCTGTCCGTACAGTCGAATTCAGCTTGAAAGTATAGTTATGATAAACAGCATGACCGGTTATGGCGAAGCACAGGGCGAGGCTGATGGAGTAAGCTATGCCGTTGAGATAAAGGCTGTCAATAACCGATACTTGAAGACTATCATAAAGCTGCCGGAACCTGCAACCTTTCTGGAAGAGGATATTGACAAGCTTTTGAGAAAAAATATCTCTCGCGGCACGGTAAATTACGTGCTTCGGCTCAAAGATACTTCGGCAAGCGCACTGTTTGATATAGACGTGGCGGCTTTACAGGCTGTTGTGGAGAAATTAAGCCGGGCCGGATCTTCTGCTGGTATTAACGGGACAATCGATATCGGCAACCTGTTAACCTTGCCCGGCATCATTCAGCCGGCTTTGCCGGATAAAGAAAAAGCAAAGCAAATCAGGAAATCCGTTTTGGAAATCAGCCAAAAAGCACTGGATAAGTTAAAACAAATGCGAGCTACCGAAGGTGGCTATCTGGAAGCCGATTTGAATAAGTGTTGTAAGGCAATAGAAAAAGATCTCGAGCAAATACGCGGCCGAAGTTCTATCGTTCTGCAGGAGTATGCTGAAAAGCTCAAGAAAAGAGTTAACGAGCTGCTTGCACATGCAGAGCTTAAAATAGATGAGGCAATCCTTGCCAGGGAAGTGGCGATTTTTGCCGAAAGATCGGATATCTCTGAAGAGGTTTCCCGGCTGGATTCACATCTGCAGCAATTTGAGCAGTGTTGTAACGGGATCGACCAGGCCGGACGCAGGCTGGACTTCATCAGCCAGGAAATGCTCAGAGAAGCAAACACCATCGCGAGCAAGGCCTCCGATACTGAAACAACCCGTTACGTGGTCAATATAAAGTGCCAGGTTGACCGCATTAAGGAGCAAGTTCAAAATATAGAGTAGAAAGGAATTGATGATATAGACTGCGAAAGGTTTATGCTGAGGCTGGAATGAGCAATACAAGCAACGGAAAAGGCAAAGTGGTCATCGTGAGCGGCCCATCAGGTGTAGGCAAGAGCACGATTTGCAAAGAAATAATCAAAAAGCTCGATTATGTTTACTTGAGTGTTTCGGTGACGACCCGGCCGAAAAGCGATGCTGAAGTTGATGGCCAGGATTACTGGTTTATCTCCGAAGAGGAATTTCAGGAACGAATCGACAAAGGCTTGCTGCTGGAACATGCTGAGGTATTCGGCCATCTTTACGGAACGCCGAAAGACAAGGTTGAAGAAGCACTGCAAGCCGGTAAAGTTGTAATTCTGGAGATTGATGTCCAGGGTGCTAAAATAGCCAAAACAGTTTACCCGGACGCGGTAATGATATTTATTCTGGCGCCAAGCGAAAGAGACCTGGCCGAACGCCTCAATTACAGGGGCAGAGAGGCTGGTGAGGTTGCCGAAGAAAGGCTGAACGGTGCGAGTGCTGAAATCGCCGTTGCCTGGCAATATTATGAACACATGGTTATCAACGAGGATTTACAGCAGGCGGTAAACGAATGTGTGCAAATTGTCGAAAATGCAAAATCAGAAACGTAGGAAACAAAAATCGAAACCGATACGTCCGCCTCTGTCCAGCGGATATTAAGTGTGAGATCCTTAAAGATGATAGATGAACTAAAGAGTGAAGAAATTATTGATAAAGTTGGCGGCAAATTCAGACTGACGGCGTTGGTTCAAAGGCGACTGGCAGAGCTTATGCAGGGCGGCCGGCCGCTGATTAAGGAAACCGAAGGCAAATCGATGCTCGAAATTGTAATTCAGGAAATCTTGCAGGACAAGATCGCCATCGATGAGGGAGTATCTCCGGGATCAGCAGAGAGCAGAGATAAAAACTAAAGACGGTTCGATTCTCCGGATCGCCTCAGCCGCGAAACGAAATACGAGATGCTTGACAATCTGAATATTTTGCTGGGTGTGACTGGCGGAGTCGCTGCTTACAAAGCGGTCGATTTGGCCGGCAAGCTGGTTTCCGCCGGCGCCGGGGTAAAAACAGTAATGACCGATTCGGCCTGCCGGCTCGTCGGGCCTAAAAGCTTCGAAGCAGTAACTCAATCAGCCGTCTTTACAACCATGTGGGCCGCGCCGGAAGAATATCAAATCAGCCACATCGCACTTGTCGAGTGGGCCGATGTAGTAGTCGTAGCACCGGCAACCGCAAGCATTCTCGGCAAAATTGCTAACGGCATCTGTGATGACATGCTCAGCACAACCCTTTGCGCCTGCTGGCCTTTGGTCGAATCAGGGGCAGTACTTTTGGCCCCTGCGATGAATACTAACATGTGGGCAAATCCGGCCGTCCAGCACAATGTTAAAATACTGAAAGAAAGAGGTTTCCAATTCATAGGCCCCGAAGAAGGCCGGCTCGCGTGCGGCACCGAGGGCATCGGCAGAATGTCCGAACCGCAGGACATTTTAAGTGTGATCGAAAAAATTGCCGGCAACATTAAGAAGCGTAAAGTGTGATGCGAAT
>JAFGPJ010000304.1 GCA_016936275.1 Sedimentisphaerales bacterium | reverse complement strand
GCTTCATTGTCACGTCCTTTCCAATCTTTCCGCGTGTGCAAAAAACGGCATTTGCACACCCTACCCGTTAATCTCATGCCACGGCTACATCCTCGCACAAATAAACGTCCTGAATGGCGTGGAACAGTTCTACGCCTTTTTTCATCGGCTTTTGGAAAGCTTTTCTGCCGGTAATCAGGCCGATTCCGCCTGCCCTTTTGTTAATGACGGCTGTTTTTACAACGTCTTCGAGGTCGTTCTTGCCGGAGGCGCCGCCGGAATTAATAAGGCCGATCCTGCCCATGTAGTTGTTCACCACCTGGTAGCGCGTCAGGTCGATGGGGTGCTCGGAATTAAGCTGGGTGTACATTTTCTCGCTGAACTTGCCGTAGCTGCCCTGCTTGTTCAGCGCCTTGTAGCCGCCGTCGCAGACGGGCATCTTCTGCTTGATGATGTCGGCCTGCATGGTCGCGCCGAGGTGGTTTGCCTGCCCGGTCATGTCGGAGCTGAGGTGATAGTCCACTCCTTCGATTTTGAATGCTTTGTTGCGCAGATAGCACCAGAGAACCGTCACCATCCCAAGCTCGTGGGCCTTATGAAAGACCTCACTGATTTCCTTGATCTGCCGGCTGCTCTCCGGCGAGCCGAAGTAAACCGTCGCCCCGACCGCAACGGCGCCCATGTCGAATGCCTGTTTTACATTGGCGAATAGTATCTGGTCGTATTTGTTGGGATAGCTGAGCAGCTCGTTGTGATTTAGCTTTACGATAAAGGGTATCTTATGGGCGTATTTTCTCGAAACGCTCCCCAGCACTCCGAGGGTCGAAGCTACGGCGTTACAGCCCCCTTCGATAGCCAGCTTGACGATATTCTCGCCGTCGAAATAGATGGGATTCGGAGAGAACGATGCCCCCGCCGAATGTTCGATGCCCTGGTCCACCGGCAGGACCGAAAGATAGCCCGTGCCGGCAAGCCTTCCTGTATTGAACAGGAGCTGCATATTCCTCAGCACCGGATTCGGCCGGTCGGATGGGGCAAAGATTCTGTCGATCCAGTCGGGACCGGGGATGTGAAGCTGGTCCTTTTTCACTTTGGGCGTTTTAAAGCCGAGCAGGTAATCGCTGTCTTCGCCCAGTAACTCTGTTATTTTTTCCAAGTTCATTTATGACTCCTTACAGGATTAATATATGTTTGTTATTTTTGCAGCAAGTTTAAAGCCGCATTTTGAACGTTTCAATTAAATTGCTCAATTCCTCCTTATTGAGGTCACGTTGATACAGCGGGACTTGTTTATCATCGTAGATTCCAATGTTTTCTTCGAAGGATGGTTTTTGAGGGCTTTTGTAGAAAATTCCGAGCGGCAGCTTTTCGGTCTCGGTCGCTTTCTCGAAGGCTTTTTGTCTGTCCGACGGGTCATGGTCATCGAGATAATAAGTATGCTCTTTGAACCACTGATACGTATTGAGCCTGTTGAACGTGACACACGGCTGGAAGATATCGACAAGCGCGTAACCGTCATGCTCGATGGCTTGTTTTATGATGTCCGCCGTCTGCTCGATGTCACCGGAGAAGGCCCTTGCGACGAAGCTGGCGTCCAGGGCGATGGCGACTGCCAGCGGGTTAAACGGTTCGAGAAAGACGCCGCGGACCTGTACGGGAGTGACAAAGCCCTTCTGGCTGGTGGGCGACGCCTGTCCCTTGGTAAGTCCGTAAACCATGTTGTTGTGGACGATGTTTGTGATATTCGGATTTCGGCGTATCGTATGGATGAAGTGGTTGCCGCCCTCGCCGTACATATCGCCGTCGCCGCTTTCGGCAATTACGGTCATTGCCGGATTTGCGGCTTTTATCGCTGTTGCCGCCGGCAGGGCCCGGCCGTGCAGGCCGTTAAAGACGTTTGTCCTGAAGTAATGAGGAGCCTTCGCCGCCTGGCCGATGCCGGAAACCAGCACAATGTCCGTCGGCTTGATTTGAAGTTCGGCAAGGGCACGCTTTAGTGTCTTTAGAATGGGAAAATTGCCGCAGCCCGGGCACCAGGCGATGTCAATATCATTCATGTCGAAAACTTTTGTATCCACTGTTTCGTTCCTAATTTAATGCTTCTTTCAACTTTTCGGTCAGCTCTTCGACAAAAAAGCTCAGGCCGTTATATTTGAGTATCTTTTTGTCGATGTCGATTCCGGTATGTAGTTTTATAAGTTTTGCGAATTGCGAGCCGGCATTATTCTCGATGATGATTGTCTTTTTTGCTTTTTGCAGATATTCAGCGGTTTGAGCGGCCAGCGGATATACCTGTTTGAAATGCAACAATGCTGTATCGTTTCTGCCGATCTTTTGCAGGGCTTCTTCGGCGATATTGCGTGTCGAGCCCCAGCAAACAATAAGGTTTTTATAATTCTTCGGCCCGGTCAGTTCCGGCGGGATGTTATCTTTTTTAAGCAACTCGCCTTTCTTTAGCCTTTTATCAACCATCCTTATTCTCAGCTCAAGGTCTTCGGTGATATGACCCTCGGTGTCGTGCTCGTCGCTGTCCACGACGACCAACCCCTTTCCGAAGCCGGGCACGCCCCTCGGCGAGACGCCGCCCTTTGTGAGCTCGTATCTCCGGTAATCTTTGTTCGTGCGGGTGATATGTTTTTCGATTTTGAACTTCGACAAATCAGGAGCGGCCGTATTGTAATAAGAATCTATGAAATACTGGTCGGTCAGAATAAAGACCGGCACCTGATATTTGTCGGCCAGATTGAATGCTCTCTGCGTCAGGATGAAGGCGTCTTCGATTTTTCCGGGCGCGAAAATGACTCGCGGGAACTCGCCGTGTCCGGCATAAAGTGCAAGCACCAGGTCGGCCTGCTCGGTCCGCGTGGGCAGTCCGGTCGCCGGGCCCGGCCTCTGGGCCAGATGGATTACCATCGGGCTTTCCAGCATAGCGGCCAGACTAACGCCCTCAATCATCAGGGCAAAACCGCCGCCGGATGTTGTAACCATTGCCCTGGCGCCGGCGTACCATGCCCCGAGCCCCATGTTAATCGCAGCTATTTCGTCTTCGGCCTGCTCGGCGATGATATCGAAAGTTTCGGCGTGCCTGGCAAGAAATGCCAGCACGCCCGTTGATGGCGACATCGGATAAGAGGCGATAAAATTGCAGCCCCCGGCAATGGCTCCGAGTGCCACCGCTTCGGCGCCGTTGAGAAGAACCTGGTCTTCGACGTCGGCGTCGGCGGCAATTTCAAACTTGATTTTAGAAGACTTGACTAACTCGGCGCCGAAGTCGAAGCCCTTTTTCAATGCGGCAAGATTTTTTTGTACAATATCCGAAGACTTGGTGGAGAAGAACTTCTCGACATATTTACTTGCCATAGACAGTTCGATTCCGAAAAGACCGGCCATAGTCCCGACGGCAACGACGTTGGAATAAATCTTATCGCCGATTCCGGCCGCCGTACCGGTAAATGGAATATCTACAAACTTGTATTTGGTTTGGTCAATATCCCCGCCGATCATTTCTTTGTCGGCCAGGATGACTGTATGACTGGAAATGTTCCGCTCGACGTGCTGTAGAGCGCCTTTATTGAGAGGGATAAGAATGTCAATTGTGCTGGCCGCGGCGCGGACCGGTCCCGGGCTTATCCGAATGCTGGTGGAATTCATGCCTCCGCGTACGCGAGACATATACTCTTTCGTCGCAAATACGTTAAAGCCGGCGAGTTTGAAGATCCGCGTCAGAAGGTGCTCGACCGTCTGGATGCCCTGGCCTGCCTGCCCGCACAAGCAAATCGATACGCTTTCGGGGTTGTTTAATGATAATCCTTTGCTCATAATATTCCCTGCTTTCGATCAACAGAAAAATGCTTATGGCTATAAATACCGGAAAATAATGTCTTGCTAATTCTATGCCGGCATTTTCGTTTTGTTCACTTTTCTCCAGAAAAATACCAAATCCATCTCCAAATTCAATCTTTTTTGTCTGCATAATCAAGCCATGTATGTTAATATCGACAGCGACAGCGATTCCGAATAACTGTATAATGGTGGTAAAAAGTGAGGTTCGAGAGAAGTGACGGAGACACTGGTTCCGCCGCCGGCGGGAAAAAGAAAAATTTTGTTCCTTCTACTTATTGCAGTTGCTGCTGCTAATCGTCCGGCGTACGGCGAGTCATTTTCATTTGCAATCATCGCGGATCCTCATATCGATGGGAATCCGGATCATACAACAAAGTTTGAGGCTGCTATTGACTGGATCATCAGCAATAGGGAAAGTAAAGACATCGAGCTGACTTTCGTGCTGGGAGATATCGCATGGGGCGGCTCCAAAGGCAATCGAAATCTTGCTGCGGCAAAGATAATACTCGACCGCCTCAACAATAAAGGAATTACTTACATTCCCGTCATAGGTGATAATGAAGTCCAGTCCGGTTCCGAGAAAGAGTTTCAAGAGATCTTCGGGCCGCACTTCGATGTCCTCGCCGGCAAGCTCGACAATTGGCGGAAGACACCAGCTCCTGCCGCCGGCATGTATCTTCAGAATTTCTCATTCGATTACAAGGACTGTCATTTCGTGTGTCCTGACTTCAATTCGAGGAAAGCCGGTGACGAAGGCGGTGAGCTTCATGATTTCGCAGGCGGTAGCTGGCCCTGGTTAAAAGATGATATTAAGCGATGTCCCAAACTGAAAAATGAGAACATTGTTATTATGACACATATAGGAATGTTTCATACCGGATTCGAATTTGCGGACCGGTTTGTTTTTTCAGAAAGCGAGATGGACAAAATAAAGAGCTTCCTCAACGACTATAAAGATAACGTAGATTCTAATTATGCGGGCCATCTTCATATGAACTGGTATGTGCCGGTATGGTCGAAGCTATTCGTTCCGCTTTATCACGTCAGGGTGACGGATGAAACATGGTCTGAGTTACAATGGCCCGAGAGCCAGGAGCCCGGATTGACTGTAAGGTGGGTGCAGGTGGATAACGGCGGCCCGAAAATATCCTATCAGCAGAATATTGAAAATATCGGTGGAGAAGAGCCGGTTCGGAAATGAAGGACGTGTAGTAATCGTGCTCCGGCTTAAATTCTGCCGGAGAGTTATTGTGAACCTGATTTAACGCCTCGCTGCACTCTTTGGAAGTCCGCGATTTCGCCGTCCTGCCCGACGAGCTGGCCGAGTTCTGTGAAAATTTTCGGTCTGGCCCACCTCCAGTGTTCGACGTGGCCGTCAGCGAAAGAAAAGTTGCCGCCCTGTGAGTGCCTGCCGGCTGGAAGGTCCCACCATCTCGGCGGATCCTCGGTGTATTGCCAATCCAGGGGTGGAATACCGAAATGGGAGTCGAAGATACTATCTTCGTGGACATCGACGAAGAACAACAATTCAGCCGGCGACGGATCGTCGATTTCGGATTCCTTTGTGAAGCTGGGAACGTAATCCAACTTATTGCCGTACGGCAAGCCGTTTATGGATTCGCTAAG